>CAISZK010000303.1 GCA_903889915.1 uncultured Bacteroidota bacterium | reverse complement strand
CGACAGCAATAAATTCTGATGACATTGCAGACATGTTGTCTCCTGAAGTTTTCTTATCTCCTCTCTTTTCGTCAGTGTGTTAATGGCGCTGATGTTGTGTTCACCGTGGCAATCATTGCATGACGGCGCCTCACGAACACCCTTTTGTACTGCGATCCAGTGAATGGATTCCTTATATTCTTTCGCCTGTTTGGCATGACATTTTCCGCATGAATCAGGTATGGCAATACTTGAAATAGGTGATCCTTCCTGAACCCTGTTCTTGATGTTGTGCTTGCCATGACAGGTGACGCAAGTTGGAGCCAGCTTACTTCCAGCCATTACAAGTTTGCCATGAACAGACTGAGTGTACATTTTACCGGGCTGCTTGACAGTAAAAGAATATTTGCGGGCCATCAGTGAATCATCATGACAGGAACCGCATGTTTTTGCAAGATTCTTTGGTGATACTTTGCTGCTATCATTTTTCACCCTGTATATGCTGTGGGTTCCGTGGCAGTCCCAACACTGGGCTGCTTCATAAACACCAGAAGTTAGTGATAAACCATGGATACTCTTTTTATGCTCCTGTGCAATTTCTGCATGGCACAAATAACAATCAGTTACAGCAGTGCCTTCAGGAACTTTTTTATGTGATGCAAGATTCTTCGCAACATAACCATGGCAATTGGAACAGGCCAATTTGCTATGAACAGATTTTGCCAAAAGGCCTTTGTAATCTTTCTTTTTATGACATTTCAGGCAATTGTCATTTACCATTGCCACCGTGTGATAAGGAGCAGAGAGCTTATTTACAGTATGACATTTGCCACAAATACTTTTCTCTTTATCTGCAATTGTTGAAGGAGATTGCACATCATGCTTTCCATGGCAGAGCTTGCATGTAGGCGCTTTGACAACGGAAAGATTCAATAATTTATGGTGAACATCATTGTCAACCAGCTTTTGATAATTGGCATGACAGCTTCCGCAATCAACCGGTGCAAGTACTTCGGGATGGGGAAAATCTTTTACGTTCGCATCTTTGTGGCATGAGATGCATTTTTGATTTTTGTGAACTGAAGCAGCCAGAATCTGGCTGTTTACATACATTGAAACTGTCTGACCATACCTCACTGTTGTTAGTGTTGCATCACTATGACACATCAGACAGTCGTCATTAGTTTGTGTAAAGATATTGCTGCTAGCAAGGAAAAACACCAGGAATAGCAATATCCTTTTGGTCCAATAAAAAAATAAATGTTCTTTCAAAAGCTTGATTTTAATTGATGATTATTCTCCTTAATTTTTCAACACCAAGAGATATTTCGCTTGATTAAGTGGTTTTATTTCCAATAAACATTGAACCTTAAACCCTGAACTTTAAACAAAACCATTAAAATAATAATTGAATCTTCGATAGGATATTCCTATATTTCCTATTATTTCGATAGCACAAAAATATCAAATTATTTTTTCCTGACAAATTTTTTCATTGTCTTTCATTAAATATAAGTCAGCCATTATTGAAAAGGCCAACAAATATCAATAAATAGTTCTGAAAAACCTGATCCAACTTTTTTTATTCCTTCGAAAAATTATCAGCAACCTTTCATAAAAAACCCGGGAAAATTGCCCCGGGTTTTTTATTCTGTGCTTCGTAATCAAATTAAAGTGATCTCCTGTTTGGATTAATAAACAACCAGTTTTTGAATAGTTGAACTATTTCCGGTCTTTAATTCTACAAGATAAAATCCTTTTAAATTCAGATCTCTGATGTCAATTTTTTCACTGTATGAACCTGCTGACTGATCTTTGCTTGCCAACTCAGCTATCTTTTTCCCTTCTATTGAATAGAGATTGATTTCAACCTTTGCAGAAGTTGAAAGGGAGTAAGAAATATTTACATTATCAACTGCAGGGTTTGGATAAATTGAAAGACCTGTTTTAACAGCAGCCTCATTGATTCCTGATGCAGCTTCATTCACAATAGTTGAAGTGATATAAGTGTTGCCAGGATATCCGATTGCAAAAGCGCCGTAAAATCCAACGGGGCCAAGACCGGTTGCAGGAGCTGTCCATGAAAATGTCCATGCCATTGGGTTTGTTGTGATCCCTGTTCCTGTACTGTGAATGTAATGATTCGAGCCAATGAGAGAGGTTCCTGTTCCAGCTATCAGTGTTCCAAGAAATGCACCCGTTGAACTTTGAGGAGAAACCTGGAATCCTTTATTTCCACCTGTTCCCGTTGATGTAGCCGTGATGGTGTAGGTTGTGCCGGGAGTATATCCTGCTGCAGGAATGTTTGTCGTTATCCACCCCGTTACTGTAGTAGCAGTGCCTCCATGGCAGGCAGTGCAGTTTGCATGACTGCTGGCCGGATCATTCGCATGTCCTGTTGGTGAATTACCATCATGGGTAAATGCAAGTTTTGTTGTAAACATCATAGCTACTATAGCTATGGCAATTGTAATTGTAATTTTTTTTAGCATAATTGTAAGAGTTTAATTGATAAAAAATTGTTTTGTTTTTGATTGAAAAAAATAAAATCCTCCTCAGCCTAATGTTAATAAAATTCTCAAAGTCTTTATTACTAATAGAATATTTTGCAAATATACTACTAATGTAATAGGATTGCTGTTAATTTGTGTTAACGATAAAAAACATTTTGAACAACTAATGAACAGAAAGGAAATTTGAGTTGTTTTTGATTTATTTCAAAATTGCACAATGACAATGGATCCTTCAGTAAACTCAGTAATGGGAGTTACTTTATTTCAAAAAAAAACCGGGAAATCACTCCCGGTTTTCAAACACCAACTAACCTAATTAAAAATACGTCTCCTCAGCCTAGTAAATTACGACTTTTTGAAGAGTTGTTTTATCTCCGGTCTTTAATTCAACGAAATAAATACCTTTCACATTAAGATCTTTAATGCTTATCTTTTCAGTAAAGGTGCCTGAAGTTTGTTCTTTATTTGATAATTCAGCGACTTTTTTGCCATCGAGTGAATACAGATTTATTGCAACTTTTGAAGAAGCTGATAGTGTATAAGAAATATTCATATTGTCAACCACCGGATTTGGATAAATAGAGAACCCTGTTTTTACAGATGTTTCAGTTATTCCTGATGTGTTTTCACTAACAATGTAGGATGTGATGTAGGTGTTGCCAGGATGTCCGATTGCGAAGGCGCCATAGAAACCTACAGGACCAAGACCGGTTGCGGGAGCTGTCCATGTAAATGTCCATGACATTGGGTTTGTAGTAATACCTGTACCACTACTTATAATGTAATGATTCGATCCGGTCAAACTGGTGCCAGTACCAGCAATGAGTGTTCCCAAAAATGTGCCTGTAGCACTTTGCGGAGAAATCTCAAAGCCTTTGTTCCCGCCTGTTCCGGTCGAGGTGGCCGTAATTGTATAGGTTGTACCAGGGGTATAACCTGCTACGGGAATGTTGGATGTTATCCATCCTGTTACCGTAGTTGCGCTGCCGTGACACGCTGAACAGTTTGCATTTCCGCTGGCAGGATCATTTGCATAACCTGCAGGAGCGCCACCATCATAACTGAATGCGAACTTTCCATTTAAAGAAAAAGCAATGATTGCTACTGCAACAATTGCAAGTGTAATTGTAATTTTTTTTAGCATAATTGTAAATTTTTAATGAATTTTAAATTGATTTTTTGGTTTTGAAACTATCGAATTTCTCTTCAACAGAACGTTGACAGAAATTTTCAAACCTTTATCACTAACGGATTTTTTTGCAAATTTACATCTAACAATCTAGTACTGATGTTAACCTTGTGTTAAGTATGCTAAATGTTATGAACAATCATTGCAACCATTGACAATTTCAGAGATTTTCTTTAAAAGCAAAATAAGCCTCAAGAAAGAATAGGGCTCACTTTAGTATAAGAAGCAAGAGAGCTTTTTTTCAAAAAAAAAACCGGGAAATATTTCCCGGTTTTCAAACACCAAATAACCTAATCAAAAATTCAACTCCTCAGCCTAATTAATAACTACTTTTTGAAGAGTCGTTTTATCTCCGGTCTTTAATTCAACCAAGTAAATACCTTTTAAATTAAGATCTTTGATGTTGATCTTTTCAGTAAAGGTGCCTGAAGTTTGTTCTTTATTTGATAATTCAGCGACTTTTTTGCCATCGAGTGAATACAGATTTATTG
>CAISZK010000302.1 GCA_903889915.1 uncultured Bacteroidota bacterium | reverse complement strand
TAAAATGTAAAAGTGCCGCTGCGGCAACATTGAACCTTAAACTTTAAACCTTGAACAACCAAACAATTTTCCCCATGAAGAAACACTTACTTTCATTCATCATCATTGCCCTTGTTTCGTCATCCGTATTCGGGCAGGGGAGGTTTCAAAAAGTTTTTTCGAAGCTCTATGAGGGCAGGTCGGTGAAGCAAACTGCCGATGGCGGATACATTATTTCGGGAGGCAACAATGCGTATCTGCTGAAACTGGATGCTGCCGGCAATGTGGTGTGGAATAAAACCTACGGCGACAGCAGCTATGTTCTCAATTCAGTTGAGCAGACAACAGATGGCGGCTTTGTGGCTGCAGGAAAAATTACCAACCTTTCGCTCAGCGATGTTTTCCTGGTAAGAACCAATGCTGCCGGCGACACTTTATGGACCAAAAACTACGGTGGCGTTTCGTATGATTATGCTTATTCGGTGAGGCAAACACCGGCAGGCGGATTTATCATTGCGGGCTATTCCGAAAGCTTTAATTCCACAGGCGTCTATATTATTGAAACCGATCAAAACGGAAATATACTCTGGACAAAATCTTATGGCAACACGCTTTTTGATTATGCAAGCGAGGTGCAGAACACAAGCGATGGCGGTTTTATCATTACAGGAACGGCCTACGATACAAGCAATTTTTCAATTGACATGGGTGTAGTAAAACTGAATGGCGCAGGCGATACATTGTGGACCCGCAGTTTTTATTGTTCGGGAACCAACAAAGGTCCGGGTGGCAAATCGGTTGTTCAAACAACGGACGGAGGCTATATTGTTCTTGGAAATTCAGATGCAGCTTACCAGATGTCGGGGCAGTCGCCTCTGATCAGGCTCAATCCGAACGGAGATACTTTATGGACGCGTTCCCTCTATTTTCAATATGGTTCAAATAATTTATCTTCCATCAAACAAACTCCCGATGGCGGATTTATCATAGCAGGAAGCTTTCTGGCAAGCGGTGTTGCCTTCACCGGTTCATTGCCGCTGCTGATTAAAATAAACGGAAACGGAGACACACTGTGGACAAAAAAATACGGCGAAGTCAGTCATTACAATTCCTATATCAACGATGTTGAACGAACCAACGACGGAGGGTTTGTGATGACAGGATATACGCAGGATTGGGGCGGCGGGACTTACCTGATTAAAACAGACTCATTGGGTAACTCAACCTGCGATGATGGCTCTGCTGATTTCAGCTATCTGAAATTTCCCATTGTCCGTCATTCGGGAACAAAGCTTGCATCCGGTGGCGCTCAACACGACACGACGATCACCATCGGAATTGCCGATACAACAAACCTGGATCCGTGCCATGCAGGATCGGGAATTATTGAGAATGTTGAAACGGGAGGATTTTTGGTTTATCCAAATCCGGCAAGTGATAACATCACAGTAAGCATTTCACAAAAGGCGACGATACAGATTTTAAATATCGAAGGGCAGATCGTAAAAAGCGTTGAAGTGAATGGGGATAAAAACAAAGTTGACCACGTTGGATTGTCATCATGCGTGGTAAATGTTTCGGCATTATGCAGTGGGGTGTATGTTCTGGAGGTGATAACGGAAGAGGGTGTGGGATTGAAGAAATTTGTGAAAGAATAAAATGGAAAATTAAGATTAGGTAAGGGTAAAAAATTTAAAAAATGTTTAACTTTGCATAAAGATAAAAACAATGAGTTCAATAATATTAAATATCCCTGAAAGCATAAATCTGAAAACTTTCGATTTTTCGATTTATTTAGCTTCGAAAATGTATGAGGATAAAATACTCACCGCCGGTCAGGCAGCAGAACTTGCAGGCTTATCCAAAAGAACATTCATTGAAATGATGGGCAAGTATGGTGTTTCTGTTTTCAGCACTTCATCCGACGATCTTTCAAATGACATAGCCAATGCATGAAGTTATTGTAATTGCTGATACCAGTTGCCTGATTGCATTTTCAAAGCTGGATGCATTTGAATTGTTGCAAAAAATGTATGGGAGGGTTATTATAACAGAGGAAATTGCTCAGGAATTTGGAGAGCTAATTCCTGAATGGATAATAATAAAACAGGTGAATGAAAAGAAATATCAGCATTTGCTTGAAAATACTCTTGATATTGGAGAAGCTTCTGCAATTGCATTAGCATCAGAAATACCAGATGTCTTATTAATTCTTGATGACCTGAAAGCCCGTAAAGAAGCGCAGCGATTAGGTTTTAAAATTACAGGAACATTAGGTGTTCTGTTTATTGCCAAACAACGTGGATTTATTCCACAATTGAAACCTTATCTTGAGAAATTGAAAATAGAAGGGTTTAGAATTTCAGAAAAAATAGAAGAAGAACTTCTTATCAATAGCAACGAGAAATAGAATCTTTGCTTCAAAATACCATTTAACTTTTAGTATTTGTACCAATGGCGATATCTTTGTTTCGCTATGCCGGGTGAATGTTTTCATCTCGAGAAACGAAAAGAAATTTGGGTGAAGAATTTTATTAAAGAATAATTCGTTCAGTATAAAAAATTATGTGCAAATTTGGAACCTTAAAAAAAAGAGCCTTCACCGAAAAGTAAAAAAGAAATAAATGCCACAAAAACACCAATACACGAAACCACACAAAATAATAAACACCAGTAAAATGGTTTTTCGTGCATTTTGTGTTTTCGAGTTTTAGTGGTAAAATAGGCTTATCGGAGTGGACTCAATAGTAGAAATTTCTAAATTAGGCTGATCATGAAAAACAAAAATTTTATTCTCCCTTTAATCACCATGGGATTTGTAATGCTTCTGATTTTTGGATGCAAGAAAAAAGATGATACTTCCACAGCGCTTGCAGTAGGACAAAGCTACCAGGGCGGAGTGATAGCCTATATTTCTGTTTCAGGTGACCCGGGTTATGTTTCGGGTGAGACCCACGGATTAATAGCCACACCAGGTGATGTCAGTGCAAGCATTCAATGGTATAATGGCAGCTATGTGACAACAAATGCAACAAGCGCTTCAGCAGGAAATACAAATACCGAAACCATCGTCAACCAGCAGGGAGCCGGAAGCTATGCAGCAAAAATATGCTATGATCTTTCGTTGGGTGGTTATTCCGACTGGTATTTACCAAGCAAAGGGGAGATGCTGAAACTTTGGGCAAACAAAGCCACAATCGGCGGTTTCACTGCTACCGACTATTGGACAAGTACAGAATATGCACCACAGGGACAGGGCAACGCATGGTATTTTAAAACCAATGCAGGCGGCTCGCCTGACTATGGCAACAAAGCAAATGTCTTTGCCGTTCGCGCAGTAAGAGCTTTCTGATTTGAATGAATTAAATGCAGGATTGCGGATCAGAATGCAGTCAGCAACATTAAACCTTGAACATTAAACTTTGAACAAATTTCTTTGAACAATTTTAAAAAATACTTCACGTCACAGTTAATTATTATCTTTGCTTCCTAAACCGAAAAAACTATGAAAAAAAATCTACTCATTATTGCTTTGATAAGCTTGGCATGTTGCAATATGGTAACAGCCCAATGGACTAACAAAACCATGTCGTTTGGTGGTTTAACAAGGAGTTACAGAGTTTATAAATCTGCTAACTATAACGCTGCGAATCCTGCATCATTGTTGATCTCCCTGCACGGGCTTGGCGACAACATGAATAATTTTTCTGGGATTGGTTTTAACCATATCGCCGACACAGCCAACATCATTTGTATATTCCCGCAAGCGGTTACTGATGCTTTGTTACAGGAATCAGCATGGAATTCGGGAGCAGGTGAATTTGGTTATTGCCCGAATTCAACAGTCAATGACATTGGATTTATCAATGCGATCATTGATACTGCACAAGCAAACTATTCTATTGACCGCACCCGCGTTTACCTCTGTGGTTTTTCAATGGGCGGCTTCATGACTGAACGTATGGCTCTGCAATCGAATTATAAAATTGCAGCTTTTGGTTCAATGTCGGGAACTTTTGGTAACGGACTTACCACTCACAACCCTGGACGCCGCGTACCGGTTGCACATTTTCATGGTACACATGATTCGACTGTTTACTATATCGGAGATCTCTACGGATTGGATCCCGATTCAATGATTCATTTCTGGATAGCCAATAATACCTGTGGGCTCACACCTGTTACTTATAATTATCCCAATACTGTTCCTGGTGACAGCATCACCGTTGAACGCTTTGAATACTCTAACGGAAATCCTGAGTCGGATGTTTGGTTTTTCAAAATGTTTGGTGCAAGCCATGAAGTTTTGTTCACACCAACAAATGATATCTCAGAATGTGTTGAACTGTGGCTATTTTTCAGACGACATTCATTTGCCAGTGCAGGTATTCCTGAGCAAACCAGTTTATCAGAACTCATACAGGTTTATCCCAACCCGGCTTCGAACAACATCACCATTGAAGCGCCTCAAAAATCAATCATTGACATTTTAAACATACAGGGGCAGCTTGTGAAAAGTCTGGTAGCCGCCGGCGATTATACCACTTTAAATATCTCTTCGTTTTCAAGCGGCGTATATCTCATGCAGGTGAAAACAGAGAACGGAATAGTAATTAAAAAATTCATGAAAGAGTAATCACGCTGACGTTTGATTGTCGTTTTGTGAATTGCTGACCCTTCGACTGCGTTCAGGGGTACAACTATTGCAGGGGTGCGGTTTTGGAACGCGCCCCTTTTTTTAACTGATTTTATTTTTTCACTATAGGCAGCGTTTTACGATTGCTGTTGTCTTACATGCAAAATGGTTATTAGTCATTGGTCAAGAGTCATTGGTCAATGGGCAATATACCGCAACTTTAAACATTAAACTTTGAACAAAAAAATCAGACATTTTATTCACTTAATTAAAAATTAGTAATTTTACACCCTCAAAATCAAAAAGTATGAAAAAATTAATTACTCTGATCGCAATCATGATCGTGCTGGTACAAGGAGTATTTGCACAAAACGTCACAACCACCATCAGTGGTACCATTATCAACACAGCCAGTAGTTCGCCTGTAGTTAACCAGGCGGTTTACATCTATGCTGATACTTCAAACTCCACCTTTAATTATTACAACACCGTGTACACAAACCAGAATGGTTATTATGTGGACACTTTGAGTATTCCTACATTCCTTCCGATCAATTTCATCATCTCCACATCCAACTGCAATGGAGCAATGGTGACAAACGTTGTGAGCAGTGACTCTCTGCCGATGGTGTCGAATTTCACCATCCAATGTGGAGTACAAACAGGATGCCCGACTTCTTATTCAGCATATCCTGACAGTTCCAACTACCTCCTGTATTATTTTTATAATACTACAGGATTGCCGGCTTCTTCAACATGTTTGTGGAATTTTGGCGATGGCACAACATCCGCATTATTAAGCCCGGTTCACACTTTCCCGAATGTTGGAAGCTTTACTGTTTGCCTGAGCATTTACGACAGTCTTGGAAATATCAATTGTACTTATTGTGATTCACTCTTTGCTGACACAATGAACATACCTTCATGCCAGGCTTCGTTCCAATATTCTGAAAGCGGTAATGCTGTTACATTCTATGGTTATACAAATAATGGCACTGCTACCTATCTCTGGGATTTTGGAGATGGAACCAACAGCTATGTGCAGGATACTACTCATCAGTATGCCGCTGCAGGCACCTATTATGTATGCCTTACAATCAACACAAGCAACGGATGCACCAACACTTATTGCCAGTATGTAAATGTGGGGACAATTTTTAATTCTTATCTCTGTGGGCAGGTGATGGCAGGCGCCAACTATGCTGATCATGGTACTGCAGCATTAATTGTTTATGATTCGCTGAGTAACTCTTATAATTACGCTTATACGACAACAGTTGATTCAATGGGTTATTACTGCTTCCAGAGCATCAACCCGGGTTTCTACCTGCTCCTTGCAAGTCTGTCACCAAATTCACTTTACTATAATGATTTTGTACCAACTTATTATGGAGATGTTGACAACTGGGCAAATGCTACACCTATTCTGATCAGTTCCACTTCAACACTGACAGGATATAACATCAACATGGTTTCAGTGTCTAATTCAGTGAATGGAAACGGTTCAATCGGCGGCACTATTATTCAGGGCGGAAACAAAGTGTTGGGCCAGGGTGATCCTCTGAGCGGAGTAGAAGTTCTTTTGCTTGACAATAACAACAACCCGCTTGCTTCGACCCATTCAAATACCAGCGGAACCTTTGTTTTCAACAATCTTTCATGGGGTACTTATAAAATTTATACTGAGATCGCAGGTTTACCATGTACTCCCGGAATTGTAACAATCAGTGCAACCAATCCTGATGTGAGCAATATTCTGATCACAGTTAAAACCAATGAAATTGTTTCTTCAATCAATGATATTCTTTCAGAATTTGTAAGTTCGGTTGGAAGCATTTATCCCAATCCAACAGCAGACAACGCATCTATAAATATTTCACTACTGAAAGCAACAGAGATAACAGTCAGCATTTACAATGTTGTCGGACAAAAAATAGATAACTACAATGTGGCAACTGGTTATGGAATGTTTAAATTACCTGTGAATGTCGAAAACCTCACAGAAGGTATTTACTCAATACAGTTGACTACTTCCGATGGATTAAAAGTCATCAGGAAATTCGTTAAAACAAAATAGTCAGCTTTAAAAGCAAAGATTCACAAACCACCCTTTGATCAGTCGGAGGGTGGTTTTTTTTACTCTTTATTTTTGTAATTTTGCAATAAACCAAACATCATGTTCACGATCCTTCGATTTGATTATTCAGATAAAGCCCTTTTCGAGAAAGCAATTAATATCAGGACCACAGTTTTTGTAAAGGAACTGTATATTGATCCCGAACTTGAAAATGATGAATTTGATGAAACGTCACATCATTATCTGGTCATTGAAAACGATCAGCCTGTTGCAACTTCGCGCTGGAGGGAAACAGAGCATGGGATCAAGCTTGAAAGATTCGCTGTGCCTGCTGATCACAGAGGCAAAGGTGTAGGAACATTGCTGCTGAAAGAAGTGCTGTCAGATGTCATGCCATTGCAAAAACGGATCTATCTCCATTCACAACACACGGCGGTGAATCTTTACGTGAGAAATGGTTTTGATATCATCGGCGAACCCTTTGAGGAAGCAGGGATAAAGCACTTTTATATGGAATTTCATCGGGAATAAAATTCAAAGTCCCAAGTCTCAAAGTCCAAATTCCAAAGCTTCACAGCAAGACTTGGAATTTGGATCTTGGGGCTTGAGACTTGGGTCTTATATAAGCTGGTCTTTCCAGTCTTGTCCTGTGAAATATTTGATCTTCTTAAAGCCAATATCCTTCAAAATACTTATTGTTTCCGGGAAATACAAAGTCAGTTCGTTCGGTTTATGTGCATCAGAGTTGATCGTGATAGGTATTTTCAATTTGTAGATCTCTTCCAGTGCTGCAACACCCGGATAAAGTGACGGGCTTTTTTTCTTATAGATGCCGCGTGTATTGACCTCAATGATGCTTCCTGCTTTGGCGGTGATCTTAAGAGTTTGCAGCAGCAGGTCTTTGTACCATTGTTCATCTTCTGAAAAGAATCTGCCTTTGTTGTTCATCTTCACTTTGTCAATATGCCCGACAATGGTG
>CAISZK010000301.1 GCA_903889915.1 uncultured Bacteroidota bacterium | reverse complement strand
TGGATATTGGAGTTTTGAATTCATGTGTCATGTTGTTGATGAAATCATTTTTCATCTCCGAAAGTTTCTTTTGTTTCAGGATGGTTCTTATTGTGTAAACGAAAGAAAGAATAATGCAAAGAATAAGGATGGCTGCAATGGTTAGCATGAGCCATGTTTGCGTGAAGAGATAAGTTTCTTTCTTCGGAAAATAAATCACCAAATACTCCGTTGCTCTGAAAAGATCTGTCGGATAAATATTAAATGAAACACAGTTTTTATTTTCAGTTAGCTCCTTATGATATTTCCCGGTTTTTTCAATGACCAGTGTGTCTTTTATAGGACTCCAAATTCCGAATTCGTATTCTGTATGTATTCCTTTGTTGTCAAGCTCCGCCTTTATCAGAGAATCAAGTTTTACTGAACTGATGCGCTCTTCTATGGTTTTGCTGGTTTTATTATTAAACATTTCATCAAACACATCACTGACAAGAAAGGACTTTTTGAGAAACTTATCAATTTTGTCACTGATGCTGTCAAAATGATTCGTTGGCATATAGTAATCGGGAACGGATACAGGGCGCAGAATTTCTGATTTTACTTTTTTAATAGTATCTCTGTTCTTGACAGCTATTATGCTTGAATCAATGTGCTTGATTGATTTCCCCGCTATAGTATCATACTGGACGACTACTTTCTTGCTTGTATAATTGATGTACGAAGCTTTCTGGATGTTGAAATCATTGGTCATTGATTCCATTTCTTTAATGAACATGTTGTTGATCGAATCAATGGACCCGTATAGTGAAATGTTTGGACTTTTAGAGTTGATCTTATTCCTGATCCTGCCTGCAATTTCGAGTTTTCCCAGTTTATAAACCACATTGGTCATAGCCTCGTTCACACCACGGTCGAAATTTGCTTCTTTAACAGCAAGTGCGTTTTTTATCCAATACAGTTGAATGCCCACCAGCCCTACTAAAGCAAAGGAAATAAGAATAATTACAAGTACAATAACCTTCCTGTTCATTGTAACAAAATTACTTCTTAAAATGCTTTAAACACTTGACAACATTAGTGTTTAACGTTTTTTAACGTTTGTTAACGTCCTTTAACACGCAACAGGGGTCAAACTGTAGTAATTTTACATTGCTAAATTTGGTATGACAATGTGTTAATATATTTTTGTGTTTTTGGGTTATGAATATGTTATGAAAGAGTGACGCAAATGTCACTCTTTCTTTTTTTGACCACAAAAATAAAGTGATATAAAAACTTAACTGTGAAACTTCAGACAATCTTTTTCTTATTTTGTTCTTGCCCATATTCTGCCGGTAAATTCTTTATGATCTTATCAAATTCATTTGTTACTTTGCAAAACAAACAGGTATTTATTAACCTCTCTCACTCATGAAAAAACTTTACTTTATCTCAATTCTCCTTTTCACGGCAATAAATTCTACCTATTCTCAAAGCAATTTGTGGGGTATGACATCTGCCGGTGGTAAAGAATTCGGAACAATATTCAAAACCGATGCAGATGGTAGCAACCTTGTGACTGAAGAAAATTTTATGCCCGGTTTCCCGGGAGTGTATCCTTTCTATTCAGGCTTGTGTGCTGCAACAAATGGGAAGTTTTATGGAATGACTCAGTCGGGTGGCATTTATGGTCTTGGTGTTCTGTTTGAATACGACACCACCACTCATACCTATACTATCAAAGTTAATTTCTCCGGCACTGCAAATGGCGACACACCCAATGGCGGACTTATCCAGGCTTCAAACGGAAAATTATACGGAATGACTTATTCCGGGGGTGCAAATGGCCTTGGAGTCCTGTTTGAATATGACCCTGCACTTAACACTTTCACAAAAGAAGTGGATTTTGCAGGAACATCAAATGGCCAGAACCCCAATGGCACATTGGTACAGGCTGCGAACGGAAAGCTATATGGAATGACTTATTCAGGTGGTACCAGCAATTACGGTGTTTTGTTTGAATACACTATTGCTACAAGTACTTTGGTAAAAAAAATTGACTTTAATAATAACTCTAACGGAAGCAGGCCTTATGGAAGTCTTATGCTGGCTTCGGATGGCTATTTGTACGGAATGACTTTTGCCGGTGGTGGAAATACTGATGGTATCTTGTTCATGTATAATACAACCTCTGGAACTCTTACACCGAAAATTACATTTGCCGGAACTTCAAATGGTCGTTTTCCTTATGGCGGACTTGTGCAGGCAAGCAGTGGACTGATGTATGGCTTGACATACATGGGTGGTGCAACCGATCAGGGAAGTTTGTTTGAGTATAATTCCACTTCCAACACTCTTACTAAAAAAATAGATTTTGCTGGTACAACCAATGGTGGCTATCCTAATGGCAATCTTATGCTGGCTTCAAACGGGAAGCTTTATGGTTTGACTTATTCAGGCGGTACGCTCAATTTTGGCACTTTGTTCGTTTATGACCCTTCAACAAGTGTACTCACAAAGAAGATTGATCTGGCAGGTGCAATCAATGGAAGCCATCCGCGCGGCACATTAATTCAGGGAACAGGTGGATTGATATTTGGGATGACCAATGAAGGCGGGGCTAACAATGACGGGATCTTATTTAGCTACAATATTACATCCAATACGATCACTGACAAGATTGATTTCTCAACTTCTCCGAATGGAAAAATTCCTCAGGGAAGCCTCGTGCTGGCCTCCAATGGTAAGCTTTATGGTATGACAAACACAGGCGGTACAGGCAATGATGGTGTTCTTTTCGAATTTGATCCTTCAACTTATACTTATGTGAAAAAGATTGATTTTGCCGGTACATCCAATGGTAAATATCCCGGTGGTTCATTGATCCGGGCTTCAAATGGATTGTTGTATGGCATGACCAGTGCAGGAGGCGCAAGCAACTACGGTGTATTGTTTGAATACAATCCGGCAACAAATATACTGACAAAAAAAGTGGATTTTTCAGGCACTGCAAGCGGAAGCAATCCTTACGGAAGTCTTGTACTGGCATCAAACGGTAAACTTTATGGAATAACATGTCAGGGCGGAACAAGCGGAACAGGTGTGTTGTTTGAGTACAATATTGCGACAAGCACACTGACGAAAAAAGCTGACTTAACAGGCACTGCCAATGGCAGCAATCCTTATGGCAGTCTTGTGCAGGCATCGAATAATAAACTGTACGGAATGACTTACGGTGGCGGTATAAATGGTGACGGTGTTTTGTTTGAATACGACCCTTCCACCGGAACACTCACAAAAAAGATTGACTTTGCAGGAACAACAAACGGAAGTTATCCCGGTGGCTCACTCGTTCTGGCATCCAATGGGAATCTTTATGGAATGACATATAATGGCGGCGCTAACAGTGATGGTGTTTTGTTCAGTTATAATTATACTACAAACACCCTCACGAAGAAAATTGATTTTGCAGGAGCAAGCAATGGAAAAAATCCTTACGGGACTTTGATGCAGGCATTGAACGGAATGTTGTATGGTATGACCAATACAGGAGGTTCAAACAATTTCGGTGTCTTGTTCCAGTATGATCCTACCCTGAATTCACTGACCGTTAAAAACCATTTTAACGGCGACAATGGAAGACTGCCTTATTACACGAATTTGATTGAAGTTTGTGCTCCCGTGATCATGGGAACTCAGCCTGTTTCGTCCACCATTTGTCAGGGTGAGACTACTGCATTCTCATTGAGTGCTACAGGAACAAATCTCACGTATCAATGGCAGGTGAATAACGGAACCGGCTTTACGAATATTTCAAATGCAACACCATATTCCGGCGCTACCAGTAACACACTTAACATCACGACTGCTACAACAACCATGAACGGATACACTTATCAATGTATTATCAGCTCTTCATGTGCGGCACAGTATGTTTCAAATCCCACTACTTTAACTGTAAATTCTGCGCCAATTGTAACGGCTCATCCTTTCAACACATCCGGATGCCCGGGCAGCAATGCATCTTTTATTGTTGCTGCAAGTGGTGCAGGAACTGGTTATCGCTGGCAGGTTAATACAGGAACGGGATACACTGATATCACCAATGCTCCTCCTTATTCAGGTGCAACCAATGACACGCTAAAACTTACAGGTATAACTTCAGGCATGAACGGGTATCATTATAGATGCATTGTCAGCGGAACATGCAACCCCAATGACACATCGAATGCAGCAACCCTTTCGATTTTTGCAACAGTCAGCTCTTCGCAGTCGCCCGCTATCTGCAGCAATCAATCATTTACTTTGCCTGATAATTCATCAGTTTCTGCTCCGGGAACATACATTGATACACTGCAAACCGTTCATGGTTGCGACAGCGTGATCACTACATTCCTCACTGTTTATCCAACACAGGCTTCTTCGCAATCACCTGTCATTTGTGCAAACGACACCTTCGTTCTTCCTGACAATTCTATTGCAACAACCGGGGGAGTTTATTACACCACGCTTCATTCCATTCATGGTTGCGACAGTGTGATCACTACCAATCTCTCTATTCTGCCAGTGTATTCAATTGCTCATTATGACACTATTTGTGACAACGGGTTATTTTATCTGCCCGATAGTACTGTTGTAAATACTCAGGGAACTTACACCACAACTTATCAATCTATCATGGGTTGCGACAGTGTTATCATTACTCATCTTAACGTCAACCCAACCTTTGCAATGACTCATAATCCTTCTATCTGCAATGGTCAAAACTATATGCTTCCTGACAGCATCGTGGTTACAACAACGGGAACCTACACTTCAAACCTGCATACAGTTCATGGCTGCGACAGTGTGATCACCACCAATCTCACAGTGAATCCTACATACGCAATAACGCTTTCGCCGGGAATCTGCCAGGGCGAAACATACCTTCTTCCTGATGGAACTTATGCCAACGTGCCCGGCACTTATAACGACCCATTTCACACCATTCACGGCTGCGACAGCAATTACACCATACATCTTTCGATCTATCCTGTTCCTGCAACGCCTGTCATGATGATCAATGCCGACACCATTTATTCATCATCTCCAACAGGAAACCAATGGTACAGCACAACAACCGGCATCATGACAGGTGATACCAATTCTTATTTTGCTCCATCGCAAAACGGCAATTATTATTGCATAGTTACTGTTCATGGTTGCTCAAGCGACACCTCGGCAGTTGTTTCTTTCTTTTCAGGTATTGACCATTATTCAGGTATTTCAAACGATGTTCTAATTTATCCAAATCCTGTAAATGATCAACTGACCATTGAAGCATCTGGCTTAAGCACCAATTGCCACTTTGAAATAATGAACATTACAGGGGAGGTGGTTTATCATTCAACACTCAACAAGAAAGCAATCGTAAATACAGAAAGCCTTGCAAGCGGACTTTATCTTGTAAAAATCTATACGAATGAAACTGTTATTGGCAGGAGGTTTGTGAAGCAGTGATGAGGTAAGTTATTCTGAAATCTGCTTTGAAAACGAGCATTAACAAGATTTCGTTTGAATAGCTCTTTCCCATTCGTCACGGCTTTTTTCAACATGTTTACGTAGTTCTTTTGCGTCTTTCGAATTCAAAATACCCCAAAAAGCAGACATTGTACTTTTCTTATCAGGATGTTCTTCTTTGGCTTCTTCTTCAGAATACAAAAGAATTTCTACTTTTTTACCAATGTATTCTTTGGGTATTGAAACAGACACTTTCGTTGATACCGGTGTTATTGAAGTGTGAATCATTGTTCTATTATTATGCGAATTTAATAAAAATATTACAGCCATCAAAGAACTGCTTTTAATATTGATCAACCCGGTTAATTATTTTCTACTCTTCACTTTCAAAGTATCCATCCGGAATAATTTGCGTGCTGTAAAAATATTTGGGATCACATATTTCACGATGGAATCATATTCACTTGACAATGGATAATATTTCCCGTTTAAAAAATTTGTTGACCATTTTACATTTGCAGGATCATATTTCACATTCCTTCTCTTGCAGTAAATGACTTTGTTTTCCTCTTCCGTGGTCATTCGAATTATCGGGAAAACCTTGTCCAGAGTTTTTCTGTCTTGTTTTGTGAGCTTCATCAAATCATAAAATGCAGGATTTTCAATAGTGTCTTTATTACTTGCAATCATTAGTATTCTATTGCATCGTCTTGTTGTATCGAGTTGAAAAATATCGTTGTTGGCTTTAATAAAATCAAGAAAATTTTTCGAATCAAATTTTAAAATATTTTCAGGTCTGAGGCCAATGAATGGAGGATGTTTAATGAATTTATAGTAGTCTTCAGATTCATCAACGATGCATCCTCTTGGGACTTTTATCAAAGAATTTTTATTTTCAGTAAAGTCTGTTTGGTATAAATAAACCAAATCGGTTGAATCAAAAATGATGACTGTATTATAAAAATATTCTACACCTTTAACACGTGAACTTGAAAACCCCGGAGGAGGAGGTGGTGGCTGTAACGATGTATCCTTAATGGCATATTTGTTTGAAAAATCTGTTGAATCTCCCTTGGAAACAATGTAAAATTCTTTGACATTTTTCTTTTGATTGCAGGCAGCGAATGAAAGCAGAATGAGGGCTGCAAATGCAATGGTGAGTATGTGTTTCATTGGATTGTCATCTTTTCATTATTTTTCTTTTGCTGTTCTACGATTTTATTGTAAACTTTTTTCACGTCTTCGATAAATTCGAGCCTCGGTGGTTGTTTCACTCCGGGCCAATCCATGCCCTGAAACATTGACATTTTAAAGTCCGTTTCACCAAGAGTTATTGTTCCGCTGTTGTCGGATCTTTCAGTAAGACTCATATCGGAAAGGGTTTTGATATTTATTGAATTTACCGTTCTGCTGAAAACGCCCGAAATGATAATGATCCTGTCGTCGGTGATGCCATAGACAGTGGTGGCTCTTTTTCTTGCATCAAAAATAAAACGGCCTACGGAAATATACAGACCCATAATGCCAAATGGAACAAGCATTATAAACGATACGAAGTTCGCTCCCGGTACATTCGAACCGGTAATAAAAATTATAAAAAATCCGCACCAGAATAAACTAAATGGGATCAGAAAAAAATCGGAATTTCTGAATGCTAATCCCGTTTTAGGTCGCCCGGACCATATCAATTTTTCACCTGCACCAAAGCATGGTTTTAGTTCATCATTTACATCAAGAATTATCATGATTGAATTTATTTTTTTGTTGAATTTTAATGTGCTTTCACCCCCCAATATTTCCTTGTAAAATATGTTGAGACAAATTTTTTATAGCTCTGTTTTTTTAAATTTTAATTGATCCAGCTTGAAGTCCTTTAATTCAAAAGTCCAAATTTGAAAATAGGATTCCTGCGATGATTTGCAATAGGTATTTGTAAAGAATTTAAGTTCGGAAATTTTTTTATGCTTATATCTTTTGAAATTTTTATTTGAAATTTTAAAGCCACTAACGAAGTAAAAACCTTTATCCTCAAAATTATCTTCACCAGTAAAGGATCTTTCAAAAAACAACTCATCTCTGTTCTCAAATTTTATTGAGAAGTAATAAATCTCTCCGCAATCAAGATGGCTAAAATTCAAATTATATGATTTGTTTTTGTCTTTACTTGAAGTCAAATAAATTTTCACTGTATCATTAGAATGTGAAGAATTCATTCGATTATTAATTTTAAAAACAGTATAGTCTTTGTACTTGTATAGGATGCTATCTTTGGCTTGTGGAAACACATAAAATCCCAGCAATAAAAGGCTGATTGTAAGAAATACGGGTGCATGACAAAAGTCCCTTTGTAGGTTTAAGCAATAATTTTTACTTCTTTAATCATCTCAATTACTCTATGCCAATTACTACTTTTATGAGCTATTCTTAAATTGGCTATTTGCTGTACCCCTGGCATACTCCATCTT
>CAISZK010000300.1 GCA_903889915.1 uncultured Bacteroidota bacterium | reverse complement strand
TCAATAAGGTATCAATTCGATTTGAATGCAAATATGCATTTAATTGAAGTTATGCCAGTTTTAGATTATGAAAATAACACTGAATATCAAAATGCAGAAGCTGAATTGACTTTTGAATTTGAACAACTTTTTTCCCCTGAAACGGTTTTATTTATTTCTGAGAATTCATTAACGAAAATTACAAAACCCGAATATGAAAGTAATGCTTCTATAACTTTTGAATGCTTGATTGATCAATTGATTTCCCCTATTGAAGAATTATCACAGGACATTATCTATAAAGGTAAACAGAAGAAAGAGTTTGCAGGGAATGATTATAATTACGCATTAGCAGCTTAAATATGTCAGAAAATATTAAATCTACTTTCCAGTTCGATAATTTCAAAATTATCAGATCAGTTTTTGAAAAAAAAGAAGGAGATGCTTCACAAAAAATTAACCTTCACTTTTCTCCAAAAGCAAAGTATTATAAGGAAATTGCAAAATTTGAATTGTTTTTGGGATTAACCATTAACGACATAAATAATCTACTACATATTGAAGTAGATGCAATAGCTCAGTTTACATTAGGTGGCAAAACTGAAGAAAAGGACATTTCTAACTATTTTTATGTAAATGCTCCTGCATTATTGTTCCCTTATATTAGAGCATATATTGCCACACTAACGACACTTTCGGGTTATTTAAAACCAATTACTTTGCCAACTTTAAACCTGATTACTTTAGCAAAGCAACTAGAATCAAATACGGAAATAATATAGTAACTGTTTTGCTTTTTAGGATTAATTCCAATATAAATTTTGCTAATCTAAAACAGCGTAAATTCTCCCTTTCCACTTCCTGAACAACCAGTGATGATCTTATTTGGAGAAGCACTATGATAGCGCGCGTTTCAAACGCGTGATACAAAAAAAATGTTCAATTTTTATTTGAATTTTTTTCACACGCACTCGTCGGAAGACAGAGCGCGAACTTATTGATAAGCGCGATCAGGGAAACGCTGGTTAGTTTTCAAACTGCTGAATGATTTTTAGCTTGTCATCTCTTCCTAATTTTTTGCGGAATGCACAGGTGCTGGAGATTATCTAATTCACGTATTCAATATGTCAGTCATTTCAGAAAAGCCTTCAATCATGTTTGTGTTTCGGAAAGTGTTGTTTGTGATTAGTTCATTCTTCTCTGAACTTCAAACCTTGCGGCCATACTCCTTTCAATCATTTCCGAAACGCATTCATTCATTACCGAAGTGCATTCATTCATTGCTGAACTTCAAACAATCTTTTCTGCACCATGGAAATGAGTGAAAGGATTACAGAGAGTAGCGTAACATTTGAAGAGAGTGTTATTTGCTATAAAGTTTTTCATGGGAATATTTGCGAAATGTTTTTTTTCTTTTCACAAACTTCCACTCCCTTTTGAAAAATTACCGGAATGATAATAACACCTTCTGAAATTTTTTCTGCCTTTTGTTGAAGAATAACAATGCTTGTTGTCATTTATCAGAAAAGTGTTTTAAAACTGATTAATCAATCACTAACTCTCGTTTGCTTTTTAAGATTTATCAACCCGCCTTCATATATAACATCCGAGAGTGGGTGAAATTCAGAAAAAAGAGGGAATTGTTTTTTGTTAAAATTTTGTTTGTTAATGAAAATGATTGCAAATGTGTGTTTTGGATGAATGTTTTTTTGCAAAGTCGTAAAGAATGTTATCAAAGTAGCTAAGATGCAAAGTGAGTGTTCCGGTGAAACTGCGCCACCCATTCAGGATAAAGATGCTATTCAATGAAAGGTAAAAAAAATATGCAATATTATAAGTTTTCAATAGGTTAAGTGACCTAAATTCAGTCTGGACAGAAGGATTTCAAATTCCATTATTAAAACCTGCCAAAGTACAAATCAGCTACTACGGATTGCAAATCCTAATAATAAAACGGAACTGATTAATTAAATCCGTTCCAACGCACAACATATCCAGACCGGCGGAAACTTACGAATATTACCTATGAGCGCAAGTTCGGGTTCTCTTTCGGAATGAGCATCGGAGAGTTCGAGAAAGTCGAAAGTGTAATGATCTTTTACTGCCAGTTTTGCCTGGTTCTTATATTTTGCAGGAAGGGTTTGGTCAAAATTGGTTTGGTTGATTAGGTATTTCTCGTAAGTTTTGTTGTCAATCTGATGAATTAATACGTCTTTTGTCCAACCAAATTTTTTGGTACTTACTATGTAAAACTCCCGCTCCAAAAGGTTTTTGCATTTACCGAGTATAACCAGGTTCTTTGTCCAGCTAATTTCTCCAACCAATGGTTGGAGTTTTGCATTCTTACAGTATTCCACATAGAATTGCCGCATGTACCAAAGGTTTTGACTTGAAAAACCGGCAACTCCCGGAAATTCTTTTTGCAAATCGTTTGAAAGCGATTGAACCACTGCTTTGCCCCAACCTGATTCATCCTGTTTTTCTACAATCATTTTGCCAATACCCCAATACAGATGAAGCAATTCTTTGTTAACTGCTTTCAGGGCTTCGTACTGTGCCTCGAGAATACGGTTCTTTATATCTTTTACGAAGTTTTTAAATTCTTTTGTGCATTCAATATCTTTCATCTTTCGTTGAATTTAAAGCATTATTTGAAGTGAAAACTTATTTATGTAAAACAGCCTTTCGTCCTGGTCTTTCACTTTGTCAAGTAACAGTTGGTGATGGCTCCAGGGTATTTGTGCAGACAGTGTCTGCACAAATATAAAATTATGATTAGCTATACTTTCTAATTGTGCAAACGGTTGCTGCACAATTAAACTAAAATCAGGGTATGCTTCCGCAAAAGACCGCATATACTTAAGATTGCGGACTGAAAGCCCTTTCATGTCGGGAAACTCAGTCTTAAGGTCAGCCGAAAGGCGGTCAATAATTTTAGCGCCCCATCCAAGAGCTTTCACACAGTGGCAGTGTTTGACTGATCTGAATGATCTCAGTACGTGGACAACCTACCCAATTGACCCCACGCTGAAATCAACCACAGTGGTTAAAAATTTACCCGTAGGCAAAATTCTCTTTTTTCGGTATCGCTCAATCCTGAAGGCAGGTCCTTCTGAATGGAGCGAAGCTATCAAACTGATGATCGTCTAAGCAAACTTCCCTGAACCAGGCAGGGATTAAGGGGTGCAGACCGGCTGAGTTTAGAATTTTAAACAAAAGCGTGGTTTGTATCCCTTTTTTTTTCGCGGTCTTGATTTGCTGCTATGTCCGAAAATCCCAAAGTTTCGGGATGCAATCCCACAAAAAATAAAACAACGCTGTAAAATGCTTTACGTTAGCGTTCATTAACAAAATTTAAAGTTTTTATTCAAAATGAATAAGTGAAGATCAAAAATTTAAATACTGGCAAGTTCAAATTTAGAAAGGAATGAAATGATGTGGAATAATCAAATCATCTTTACCTCTTAAGCATAAGGCAATATAAAAATGGAACAATAAATGATGCTAAAGCAAAAAAGACTTGAAATCTTATTTTATCAGTTGCTTGAAAGCATCTGCAAGAGATGGGCGCAACGAACCAGCATTATTTCTAATGTTGACATCTGTTGCCGTCTTTTTTAAAAGACTGATAAAATAAAAACAAGCAATTCGCTTTAGCATCATAAAAAAGCAAAATATTAGGCGCTGGAACAATAACAAATTTTACAAAAAAAACCAGGCACCATAACGACAAGTAATTTTACTAATTTCGCAAGCATAAAATAATTGAAAATAATGCTTGCTATAAAACCATCACAATTACCCGGTGCAGGTATGGGACTGTTTGCAGAGAAAGATTTTAAAAAAGGTGACACCATCGTGAAATACGAAGGAGAAAAGATCACCTGGAAGGAGTGCATAAAACGAAACAATAAGCAGGAATCGGTTGGCTGTTATTATTTGTTCATCAACAACAGGAAGTGCATAGATGCACAACATACCTTGTGGGCTTTGGGTCGCTATGCCAATGATGCTACAGGTTTCAACAGAATTCCAGGCTTGCGCAACAATTCGCGTTATGAAGTGGAGAAAGGCGAAGCATACATCATAGCCTCAAGAAACATAAAAGCAGGAGAAGAAATATTTGTTTCTTACGGCAGAGGTTATTGGAATGCACTGAGAAAAGCAACATTAAATTGAACTTATGAACAAAGTGTGCGGTCATTTTTTTCAGATTTGCAAAATTTACTAAGAACCCATACATGAACTTATTTTATCTTAACAAGTCCTATAGCTTTGGTTATGATCTATTTGATGATAGCAGCGCATTCTATTGTCTTTTTCTGATGGCCGAAAAGTTATCGTTCAGTTCAAACCATTCATTCCTGGTGTCCAAATATCTTGAAAAAGTAAAATGGGATGAGAAAGAATTGATTGATTTATTCTATTTCATCGTGGATGACAGTGAGCATTTCTGGACCAGAGAAGAAGCAGAAGAAAATTTTAAAATAGCAAGAAAAATAAGGAACAGACAGGTAACAGGACAAGGTCTGGCTAAAATGCTCATGGTTATCAATCACAACAAAGATGTGATGAGGGACTATATTCGTCAGGAAATCGAAACATTCTTTGAGGAGGGTGATTTTGATTTGGCATGGATATCACTTTTTGAAAACAAATTCATTAAAACGGAAGTGTTTTACGTACCAAAATTACATTCCGAGAATGTTGAAACTGAATTGACCACAATGATCATGGACAAAATTATCATTGGTGACGAAGTGTTTTTTTTCCCAATCAATATACATTTTGATAAAAAGATGTTTTACCTTGAAGAAACGGTTTATGACAGTGCAGAGAACTATGAAATTTATTCCATGCCTTTGTTCAAGCTTTTATACAGTAGTGAAATTGCAAAAGAAAATATGCCCATCCTTCGGAACAATATTCTAACTATTGTTAGTCCGTTAATGGAAAAGTTGCAACAATTTCGGACAAGTATTTCTTCTGAAATTTATAGTCACTCAATTCACGATAAAATTGTTGAATTTTATGAATCACTTAAACCATTAAGGGAGTCCATTCAGAAAAAACTTAATGACCAGATGTATTTTCAACAGATAAAAAATTCTACTGATGATTCACGTGAACTCGAAATACGAGCAAGTGTGAGTTCCCTTGATTTAATCATTGATTATTTTAGCACTTCAGATATTTTACTGCCTTTTATTGCTACTGCAATGAAGCAAAATTTATCACTGCAAAAAGATTTGGATAAATGCGAAATGTTCCTGGATTTTATGTTTCTTGATTAAAGTTTGTCGCTTTTAAATTTGTAAGGCACACCTATTATTGAGTATTTCCAGTTTAACTGGATAAGAAGTGTAGATTTGCAATTCCAGTCAATCTGAACAGCGATTTTCAAGTTGCAAAAAAACCAAATTCATTATTTAAAAACTCCAAAATTCCATTTCACAAATTTTCATTAATTTTGTAAAAACAAACGATGTCGGAAAGGGAAGATTACATATTGCGAAGGATAACAAGCACCGTTAAAGACAAGGATTCCTCTGCGGAAATTATTTTTATGGTTCCCGTGCCCGAGGCACCTCACATTCAGAATCGGACTGGGATTTGCTGATATTGCTCAATAGCAGAAAAGTTTCAAGAAAAACCGAACAGGAATTCAGGCATGCTCTTATTGATATCGAATTAGAAACAGGTGAAGCCATTTCAACATTTGTGTTTTCAAAAAGTGATTGGGAAAATTTATACAACATTACATCACTTTACGAAAGTATTAAAAACGAAGGAATCCATTTGAATGAACGGTACTAAAGAAGATTATATCAATTATCGTTTGGAACGTGCAGTCCAGACACTCAATGATGCAAGCACTCTGACAGCTCAGAAGAGTTGGAATTCTGCTATAAATCGCCTTTATTACGCATGTTTTTTATTCTGTACAGGCGCTTTTATTAAAGTACAATATCAATGCCAAAACACATAGTGGAACAAAAGCAAAATTTTTTCAGGAGTTTATTCACACCGGAATAATAAATAAAGATTACAGCAGACTTTATTCTGATTTATTTGATTGGAGGCAGCAAGGTGATTATGCCGATTTTATTGAGTTTGACCAGGAAACTGTTGAACCTCTAACTGCAAGAGTCGCCGATTTTATTGAGATTGTAAAGAATTTATTATAGCCACCAGGACTAAAATTAAAACCTGTGCTCTTGAAATAAATTATATCAGTTGCTTAAATGCACCTGCAATAAATAACATTGGCAAATCTTAAACCTTCATTAATCATTATTCAATAGTGAAGACTTGCTTTAATCATTCATCATTTTAATACCTTTTGAAAAATTTTACTACTTTAGCATTCTTAATCAAAATTTACTAATCAAAAATTTTAAAAAATCATGGAACCAAATGCTGCACAACCAATGACAAATTTCACTAACTCCCCAACACCCAAAGCCCCTTTGAAACCAAAGACAGGCTGCCTGGGTACAACGATGATACTTGTTGTTGTTTTTGTGATACTGCTTATATTATTTATTCCAAGCTGTAGCAAATACAACACAATGGTTACAAAAGATGAATCCGTAAAATCACAATGGGCACAGGTTGAAAACAAATATCAGCGCAGAAGCGACCTGATCGAAAACCTGGTTCAAACAGTGAAAGGCTATGCTACTCATGAAAACAAAACACTCACCGAAGTTATCGAAGCAAGAGCAAAAGCCACTTCAGTAACCGTTAGTGCAGACAACCTGAATGACGAGTCTGTAGCTAAATTCCAGGCTGCACAGGATGGTCTAAAATCATCACTCGGCAGACTGATGGTAGTTGTTGAACAATATCCCGACCTGAAAGCAAACACCGGCTTCCTTAGACTGCAATCGCAACTCGAAACCACCGAAGATTCCATTGTTTCAACAAGAGGAAGGTTCAACCAGGTTGCGCAGGATTACAACGTCTATATCAAAAAATTCTTCAATAATTTTATTGCATCCATGTTTGGATTTAAAGAAAAAGCCTATTTCAAAGCCGATACAGAAGCAGAAAAAGCTCCGAAAGTAAAATTTTAAATTATTCTGAATATCTTTCAAAAGCCTTGCTGTTACAGTGAGGCTTTTTTATTTCAATTTATCAAACGCCAAAAAACACAACACAATTCTTTGTCTTATAAAAATGTCAAAACTTTCACTTACTTATTGCATACCATCTCCAGTCAGCCTATATTTGCACAATCATTTTTGATTTTGATTTAAGATTTTTGATTTAAGATTTTAAAATGCCCACTAATGACTAATGACTTTAATGACCAATGACAATTAATGACTATAATTTATGAACCACATTCCTCTCGCTGAAAAACTACGCCCTACCTCTCTAGAAGATTATATCGGGCAGAAGCACCTTGTTGGTGATAATGCCATACTAAAAAAAGGTATAGAATCAGGCAACATTCCGTCAATGATTTTTTGGGGACCGCCAGGAGTGGGAAAAACAACCCTTGCCTATATCATTTCAAAACAACTGAACCGCCCGTTCTACACACTGAGTGCTGTAAATTCAGGAGTGAAAGATGTACGTGCTGTATTTGAAAAGGCAGGACAGGAAGCAAGTCAATCTATCCTGTTTATTGATGAAGTACACCGCTTCAGCAAATCGCAGCAGGATTCACTGCTTGGTGCAGTGGAAAAAGGTATCGTCACACTGATAGGAGCTACTACTGAAAACCCATCATTCGAGGTTATCTCCCCTCTCCTATCCCGTTGCCAGGTTTACATTCTAAAAGATCTCGGCAAAGATGAATTGGTAAGTTTGATTGAAAAAGCAAGACTATTCATGGAAACTGAAAGTGGAAAAAAAATTACTATTGAAGAATCGGAAGCCTTGCTGCGTATTTCAGGTGGTGATGCACGGAAACTCCTAAATGCTTTTGAACTTTTTATAGGTTCTGAAAGTTCTAATGAAATTGTTGTAACTGACGAAAAAGTTTTAAAAGTGATACAGCAAAACATTGCACTGTATGATAAAGGCGGGGAACAGCATTACGATATAATTTCAGCGTTCATTAAATCCATGCGCGGCAGCGATCCCAATGCGGCAGTATATTGGCTTGCACGTATGATCACTGGCGGTGAAGATCCCAAATTCATTGCACGCCGTATGCTCATTCTTGCATCGGAAGATATTGGCAATGCCAATCCGAATGCATTGTTGCTAGCAAATGCCTGTTTCCAGGCGGT
Source organism: uncultured Bacteroidota bacterium (assembly GCA_903889915.1). Classification (GTDB taxonomy): domain Bacteria; phylum Bacteroidota; class Bacteroidia; order Bacteroidales; family CG2-30-32-10; genus CAISZK01. Next base: position 22,387 of record CAISZK010000300.1, on the reverse strand, counting down.
GGATGTTATTGGCTATCCTGAATGCAGAATTATTTTAAGTCAGACGGCAGTTTATCTTGCGACCTCTGTAAAAAGCAACGCATCTTATATGGCTATTGAAAGTGCACTTGCAGAAGCTTCAGGTTCCGGAGATCAGCCTGTGCCGCTACATATCCGAAATGCACCAACCAAACTCATGAAAGATATTGGCTATGGAAAGGACTATAAATACGCCCATAGTTATGAGAATAACTTTGTGGATCTCGAATTCCTTCCGGAAAAATTAAAAGGAAAAACATTTTACGATCCGGGAAAAAATAATCGTGAAGATGAAATAAGGTTGCGGCTACGGTCACTGTGGGGAAAAAAGTATGGATATTGAAAGAATGGTAAAATATTTTGTTGCAAAAAACTTATCAATTTTTCATATCGCATTCCACAAACCCCTGTAGCAGCAAGGGATTCAGAGCCATGGTTAACTTTTTTTAAGAAAATCTTTTACATTTTTTAACGATGGCCTATTGTTTCGTATTCCTTTATGTTTTTACATTTGCACCGTTTAAAAAATATAATTATGCAGGAAACTACTGATATCAGGGAACTCAACGAAAGAATACAGCGTGAAAGTTCATTCGTTGACATACTGACAATGGAAATGAACAAAGTGATCGTTGGCCAGAAAGCCATGATAGAACGATTGCTCATAGGATTACTTTCAAACGGACACATATTATTAGAAGGTGTTCCGGGTCTGGCAAAGACACTTGCCATCAAAACACTTGCACAAACCATCAATGCAAAGTTCAACAGGATACAGTTTACACCCGATCTTCTGCCCGCCGACCTGGTGGGAACAATGGTTTACAGCCAGAAAAAAGAAGAATTCATGGTGAAAAAGGGTCCTATTTTTGCAAACTTCATCCTTGCTGATGAAATTAACCGTTCACCGGCAAAAGTTCAAAGCGCTTTGCTCGAAGCCATGCAGGAAAGACAAGTTACTATTGGAGAACAAACCTATAAATTGGATGAACCTTTTCTTGTGTTGGCTACACAGAACCCAATTGAACAGGAAGGAACCTACCCGCTTCCGGAAGCACAGGTTGACAGGTTTATGTTAAAGGTGGTGATCACCTATCCCAGCAAACAGGAAGAAAAACTTATCATCCGTGAAAACATGGGTGTCTCATTGCCTGCTTCCAACACAGTGATGTCAACTGCTGATATTATCAAGGCAAGAGCTATTGTCAGGGAAGTTTACATGGACGAAAAAATAGAAAATTACATTACCGACATTGTATTTGCTACAAGATTCCCACAGGAATATAACCTGACAAAGTTTAAAAATATGATCAGCTATGGCGGATCACCACGTGCAAGCATTTACCTTGCACTTGCATCAAAAGCGTATGCATTCCTGAAACGCAGAGGGTATGTTATTCCTGAAGATGTCAGAGCAATTTGTCATGATGTTTTGCGCCACAGGATCGGCCTCACTTATGAAGCAGAAGCAGAGAATGTGACTACGGAGGAGATCATCAATGAAATTTTAAATACTGTTGAAGTACCGTAAAAATAGAAAACAGATAATAGAAGATAGAAAATAGTTTCGCTTCTAATTGACCAATGACTATTGACTATTGACTGATGACTAATGACTGATGACTAATGACTGATGACTATTGACAAATGACAATGGAGACAAGTGAACTCATAAAAAAAGTCAGAAAGATTGAGATAAAGACAAGTGGTTTGTCTGACCAGATCTTTTCAGGGCAGTACCATACTGCTTTTAAAGGAAAAGGTATGGCTTTTAGTGAGGTCAGGGAATATCAGTTTGGTGACGATATCCGTTCAATAGACTGGAATGTCACAGCACGTTTTAATCACCCTTACATTAAAATATTTGATGAAGAACGTGAACTGACCGTAATGCTGATCATTGATGTCAGCCGTTCAAATGAATTTGGAACACAGAAACAGTTGAAGCAGGATCTGATCACAGAATTGGCTGCTGTGCTTTCATTTTCGGCAATTAAAAATAATGACAAAGTTGGTGTCATCTTTTTCAGCAAACAGGTTGAAAAGTTTATACCACCTAAAAAAGGAACAGCCCACATTTTAAGGATCATCAGGGAACTGATCAATTTCACTCCCAAATTTAATGGCACTGATACGTCCGGAGCTCTTCGCTATTTCACGAATGTCATCAAGAAGAGAAGCATTGCATTTGTGATCTCCGATTTTATTGATACAGGATTTAATGATGCGCTTAAAATTGCAAACAAAAAACATGATATCATTGCTCTTAAAATTAATGATGTGAGGGAACGAGAACTTCCAAATGTCGGACTTGTCAGAATAAAAGATGCAGAAACAGGTACAACAAGCTGGATTGACACTTCAAGTGAAGTTTTAAGAAAAATGTATAGGAATAATAAAATAAAGGTGGATGCTGAATTGAATGATCTTTTTGTAAAGTGTGGTGTGGATGCAATAGATCTGGACACCGACAAAGATTATATCAAACCATTAAAAAAATTATTCCTGAAGAGACAATCAAGATGGTAGAAAGAGTTCAAGGTTCAAAGTTCAAGGCAAATTAACTGAATGAAAAGACATTTTACTTACATATTTTTACTGCTGACACTGGTTACACCCAGGTTGTTTTCGCAATCTATAACAGCGAAAGCCACACTTGATTCAAACAAGATTCTGGTAGGCGACCAGGTCAGGCTAAAAGTACAGGTAACATACCCATCAGGGGTTTCTGTATTATGGCCGGCATTGAATGATTCATTGAACAGCAATATTGAAATCGTAAAAAAATCAAAGATTGATACACTAAATAAAGGTGCGAAAAATATCACCCTGAGCCAATACTATACGATCACATCATTCGATTCTGGAAGCTTTTATGTTCCGCAAATAAGTTTCAAATACAAAAAGCCCGGTGATACAAGCTATCTTGAAGCGCTGACTGATTCGGTATTGCTGATGTCGAATACTGTCAAGGTTGATACTACTTTGGCTATAAAAGATATCAAGGGGCCTTTGAATGTTCCTTTGACATTTATGGAAGTATTGCCTTACATCATCATTATAATTGGAACCGCTCTTATTGTCTGGCTGGTGATTTACATCATCCGCAAACGCAGACGTGGAGAATCATTTATCAAATTTTCAAAACCCAAATTGCCTCCTCATGAAATTGCTTTGCTTGCATTAATTTCATTGCGGAATAAAAAACTTTGGCAGAACAATTTTGTAAAGGAATATTACACTGAACTAACTGAAATTACACGAACATATATTGAAGGAAGATTTGGTATCCTGGCTATGGAAATGACAACAGATGAAATCATGGTTGCACTGTTGCCACAAGGCATTCAAGGCAATCTGAACAGTAAACTCAGACAAATGCTGATCCTTGCAGACCTGGTTAAGTTTGCAAAATCAAGTCCGCTTCCGAACGAGCATGATCAATGCCTGGATATAGCATTTGAATTTGTGAACATGACAAAACCTGTCGAAGTTTTAGAAGTTAAGAATGACCAAAAAGTGAACGAAGAAAAAACCTATCAGGGAACAACCAAACAGGAAGAAAATACACATGCTGACTGATATTCATTTTACACAACCGGCTTATTTTTTGTTTCTGATCATCATCCCTCTGATGGCTGTCTGGTATTGGTTTAAACACAAATCCGGGAGTGCCGACATTCAGGTATCGGACTCATCTGTTTTCAGAATTACTCCACGTTCTTTGCGGCAACGTTTATATCATGGGCTTTTTATACTGAGGATGCTGGCAGTTGCAGCCCTTATCACAGCACTGGCAAGACCGCAATCTCAAAGCAGCAGTTCCAATGTTTCAACAGAAGGAATTGATATAGTTTTAGCAACTGATATCTCAGGAAGCATGATGGCAAAAGATTTTACACCAAGCCGTCTTGAAGCTGCCAAATCCGTAGCAAAGGATTTTATTGATGGTCGCCCTACAGATAGAATAGGCCTTGTGGTATTCGGTGGAGAAGCTTTCACACAGTGTCCACTGACAACAAATCATTCAGTGCTTAAAAACCTTTTTGACGATATTCATTTTGGAATGATTGAAGATGGAACAGCCATTGGTGAAGGACTTGCCACTGCTGTGAATCGTTTAAGAACAAGCAAGGCTATTAGCAAAGTGATCATTCTGCTCACAGATGGAATAAATAACCGGGGAGTTATTGATCCGTCAACGGCAGCAGAAATCGCTAAACTTTATGGTATCAGAGTTTATACAATAGGTGTTGGAACAATGGGGGAAGCGCTTACACCTTATGCAATTCAGCAAAATGGTGAGCTTTTGTACCAGTATGAAAAAGTTGAAATTGATGAGACATTATTGAAACAAATTGCTGATACAACCAACGGAAAATATTTCCGTGCAACAAACAATAATAAACTTGTTGAGATCTATAAAGAAATTGACAAACTTGAGAAATCAAAAATAGATGTCATGGAATGGAGTAAGAAAACTGAAGAGTTCATGCCATTTGCATTGATAGCATTGGCTCTGTTTCTTCTCGAACTGGTGTCAAGATATATAATTTATAAAAGCATCCCTTAATCTCATTTTTGATTCATGATTTTTGATTTGAGATTTGGAACTTGGAATATTAATTAAGAAATGAAGTTTGCACACGCATATTATTTACTGGGATTACTTGTTATAATTGTTTTTGTATTCCTTTACATCATGCAGAGGATATGGAAGCAAAAAGCATGGAAAAAATTCGGAGACTCAACTGTTATCTCCCAACTGATGCCTGATGTTTCAAAGTTAAGACCCCTGTATAAATTCATTGCAATGATGATCGCACTTGCCTTTATCATAATGGCAATTGCTCAACCACAAACAGGGTCCAAGCTTGAAAAAGCAAAACACAAGGGGGTAGAACTAATGATCTTGCTTGACGTTTCAAATAGCATGTTGGCAAAAGACATAAAACCCAGCAGGCTGGTTCGTGCAAAACAGGCCATCAGCAAGCTGATTGACAAACTGGATAATGACAAGATAGGTATTGTAGTCTTTGCAGGAAAACCATACATTCAGCTTCCAATGACAACAGACTTTGGCGCTGCAAAATTATTTCTGTCAACTGTTTCAACAGACATGGTTCCTGAACAGGGAACAGCTATAGGTGCAGGAATTGAAACGGCTGTAAAGTGTTTTAATTTTCAGGATAAGACAAAAAACAAAGCGCTTATTCTTATTTCTGATGGCGAAAATCATGAGGATGACGCGGTAGAAGCAGCTAAAACTGCACAAGAGAGCGGTGTTTTCGTTCATTGCATTGGAATGGGATTATCTGAAGGAAGTCCAATACCATTAATAAAAGATGGTGTGGAATCAGGTTATCGGACAGATTCAGCAGGCAACACCATTGTTACAAAACTTAATGAACCCATGCTTCAGGAGATCGCTGCTGCAGGCAAAGGAGTTTACATCAGGGCAAACAACTCGGATATCGGGCTTGACAAGATAATGACAGAAATTGATAAAATGGAAAAGAAAGAGTTCGAGACCAAAACTTTTTCTGATTATGAAGACCAGTTTCAATATTTTATTGCAGTTGCACTTTTGTTTATGATCGCAGAATTATTTATTTTTGAACGCAGGAGCAAATGGTTCCGAAAGATGGATATATTTGGCGAAAGAAAAAATGGGAAAAAGAAGTAGGGACGTAAAATATTACGTCCGTACATAATTTAAAGATCAGGTTCAATGAAAATCAAAAATCTCAATTCAAAGATCTCAATTCAAAAGTTATTGTTATTGTCAGTTTCAGTATTTTTCTGCATTCCGGTATTCGCGCAAAGCACCGAAAAACTTATCAGGAAAGGGAACTCTCAATACAATGACGGAAATTATAAGGACGCGGAAGTGACTTATAAAAAAGCGCTGACCAAAGATTCGACCAACATTAAAGGGAATTTCAATCTTGGTGATGCAATTTACAAACAATCCAACTATGACAACGCAATAAAAACTTATAATTCCTTGTTGGCAAACAGCAACCTTGACAATAGTACAAAAGCCAAGATATACCATAACCTTGGGAACGCTTACCTGAAGACAAAAAAATATCCTGAGAGTATTAACGCCTATAAGAATGCTTTGCGCAACAATCCTTCAGACCAGGATACTAAATACAATTTGTCCTATGCCATGAAAATGTTGCAAAAGCAGCAGCAGCAGCAGCAACAAAAACAAAATAAGGATCAGAAAAAAGATCAGAATAAACAGGACAGCACCAAAAACAACAAAAACGATAAGCAAAATAAACAGGATTCAACAAAGCAAAAGCAACAGCCTAAAAAAGATCAAATGTCGAAAGCAGATGCTGAACGTATGCTGGATGCTTTGAACAATAAAGACAAAAACATTCAGGATAAACTAAAAGAACAAAAGGTGGTCAAAGTGAAGGTGACTACGGGAAAAGATTGGTAAAACAAAAAAGTCAATAGTCATTAGTCATTAGTTAATAGTCAATAGTCATTTAGAAACTGGAATTTTGAAAATAGGAACATAAAAAAATGAATAAGGTCAGACATATAATTATCACTTTTTTGATCTTACTATTCGCTCTTGGTCAGGGTCTGGGGCAAACACTAACCGGTAGTTGCAAATACAGCAAAGTGCCATTAGGAAAATCTTTCCAGATCACATACACACTCTCAGGAGGAAATGCCACGAGTTTTTCAGAACCGACATTCACCAACTTTTCAGTAGTCAATGAATACAGCGGTTCATATACTTCAATAACGAACAGCATAGTTACCACATCTGAAACATACACCTTCCTTATCTCTCCAACAGCTATCGGGAAATACACTATTGATGCTGCAAAAGCTCTTGTGAATGGCAAATGGGTAACTTCAAACACAATTCCAATTGAGGTAACAAGTGGCACCACTGCAGGCAGTACTCAATCTACAGGTACTTCCAAGGGTTCAACAACTTCCGGTAGTAAAGCAACAACTGCTCAAGCAGGAAATAAGGATTTATTTGTCACTGCCTCTGTTGACAAGTTAAATCCATATGAAGGAGAGCAGGTAATTGTGACATATAAGTACTACCGGCGTGTCTCGTTTTATCAGTATAGTGTTACCAAACTTCCAACATTCAAAGATTTTTGGTCGGAGCCTTTAACAAATGACAAAGGACAAATTCAGGAATCCTATGAAACTGTCGGCGGAGTGAAATATGTTGTGGGGACAATAAAACAATTTGTGCTCTTCCCTCAGAAATCAGGCACGCTGACATTAGATCCAATGAGTCTGGATTTTTTGGTACAGGTAGAATCTCAACAAAAATACAACGATCCTTTTGCAAGCTTCTTCAACGACCCTTTTTTTAACAATCTGAGTAATTCTTTTTTCACAACTTATTCAAATGAAAAAAGAGCCATCTCTTCAAATGCGCTTACCATAAATGTCAAACCTCTGCCGGTTACAGACCAGCCCGCTGACTTTACCGGAAGTGTAGGAAAGTTCACCATTGAAGCCAAAATTGACAAGACAACCGGCAAAACCAATGATGCGATAAATCTTACTTATAAAGTTTCCGGAATTGGAAATATCAGCCTTATAGAAAAGCCGGCTTTTGATTTTCCAGCCGATCTTGAAACTTATGATCCCGAAATTAAATCAAATGTTATTGCCAACGCCGCCGGGGTTTCAGGAAGCAAAACATTCAGCTATCTTATCATGCCGCGAAGTGCAGGTGATTTCACAATTAAGCCTGTGGATTTCGTTTATTTTGATCTTGCAACAAACAAATATGTAACGCTGACTTCGCCTGAATTCAATCTAAAAATTTCGAAAGGAAGTGGTGATGAAAATACTTCTATAAGCAGCGCCAATAAAGAAGACATCAAATACCTAAACAGCGATATCAGGTATATTAAAACCGGCACAATAAACCTTTCAGAAATCGGAAGTTTCTTTTATGGCTCTCCCCTATTTTTCCTTTTATTGCTTGCTCCTGTTGTTTTATTCATTCTTTTCGTAATTATTTACAGAAAGAAACTGAAAGAAAACAGCAATATTGCTTTGGTACGAAATAAAAAAGCCACAGGAGTTGCACGCAAACGACTAAAAGCTGCTGAAGCATATTTGAAAGAAAATAAGAAAGAGCCTTTCCTTGATGAGGTATTCAAAGCATTATGGGGCTATGTGAGTGACAAACTTTCAATCCCTCTTTCTGAACTTTCAAAAGAAACTGTCAATGATAAATTCAACGAAAAAAATGTTCATGAGGAGATAGCAAAACAGTTCATCGCTACATTGAACAATTGCGAATATGCCCGTTTTGCACCCGAAGATGGCTCGGTTACACCGAACACAATTTACAGTGAAGCCATTGATATTATTGCTAAAATGGAGAGCGAATTGAAGTAAAGTATAAATTGGAAATAAAAATGATGCTTTTCCAAAGTTTTCTTCACTTTGGAAAAATTAAGAGAAAAAGAGACAATTAAAAGAATGAAAAAATATTTTTTGATCATACTGGTTTTAGTAACTTCCGTTGTCTTTGCTCAGGACAACCAGGCTTTGCTGGAAAAGGGAAACGCAGCCTATAAAAGCAAGTATTATCAACAGGCTATTGATTGCTATCTTAAAGTTATTAAAAGCGGCTTTGAAGCTCCTTCACTTTATTTTAATATGGGTGACGCTTATTACAAATTAAATGATTATCCATCCGCCATCCTTTATTATGAAAAAGCAAAACGCCTGAAACCGGGAGATGAAGACATCAATTTCAACCTGAAAGTTGCAAACACAAAAATAGTTGATAAGATGGAGACCGTCCCTGACTTCTTCCTTGTAAGGTGGTTCAGGGGATTGTCGAATATTTTTTCATTCAACATGTGGGCAATATTGGGCATCATCTTCCTTGTAATATTTCTTGGAATTTTTACTCTTTATCTTTTCTCACGTACTTTGAAAATACGCAAACTTTCTTTTTGGATAAGTTGCCTTCCCCTTGCACTCACTCTTCTTTCTTTTATTTTTGCACAGTCGCAATATTCCTCATTAAATAACACAACCGAAGCCATTATTTTTTCGCCTTCAGTAACTGCCAAAAGCACTCCTGATGCCAATAGCACCGACCTTTTTGTCATTCATGATGGAACCAAAGTGAAGGTCACAGACAATGTGGGCGATTGGAGCGAAATAAAAATTGAGAACGGAAGTAAAGGCTGGGTGAGCAATTCTTCTTTTAAAATAATTTGAACTCTTCAGTAAAATGTTCAGGGAAAAAATAAAGTTTTCCCGAAATCAAGTATCTTGATTTATTAATAACAACTCAGTGGCTTCCTATACTGCTATAATTGCGGATATTCAATTTTATTTTCAAAATAACCAATTCAAGATTCTCTTAACAATAATTATAACTCATTTAAAATTATTCAGGAGAATTTACCGTAATTTTGAACTTCCTTATTTTAAAAAATAATCATTGATTCTGTTCAACACTAAACTACCCTTTACGAAAAGTGTTCTGCATTTATTTTACAAGATATTATTTTGTGGTCACAATGAAATTTTATAACATTTTGATAAAATTCCATAACAACCACACAAAGTAGAACAGATATTTTTGTACACTTATCTTTATGCGATTTTAAATTTTTAAAAACCCTTATTCAAAAAAACTCACACAATCAAACAATCATTAAATCAAAAAAAATGAAAAAAATTATTCATTCTATTACGTGGATGGCGCCCTTACTCCTCGTATTTAGCTCTTTTGGACAGAACTTTGTTGATGTCTCCAAAAGTTACAATGGACAAACAGTAACGCTTTCGACCGATCAGGTTTTAGAAGTAAAATTGCCCAGAACTCCTTCTAATGGATATATCTGGTGCGAATCAAGTACAGCTACTGAAAAACTTTCACAAACTGTAAAAACAATTGGCGACTATGACTTTATTTCAGATCCTCATGCTGTAACATCATCCGGCAAAAGAATGGTTGGTCAATCAGGCACCCAAATATTAAGGTATGTTGGTTCGTCAAGCGGAACAACTTTATTGAAATTTGAATTGAAACGACCATGGGTTAAAGATGTTCCTGCATTGGAAACCTTTACCATTACTGTAAATTCAGGTGGAAATTACACTGGCAACTACACTCCTCCTGTAAAAGCAAAGTTTACGCATGTTACGTCCACTCCCAAATCAGTTCCTTCACACTGGGATTGGCGTTCGCAATGCACTCCAATAGAAAACCAGGCACAATGCGGAAGTTGCTGGGCTTTTGCAGGAGTCGGAACACTTGAGTGCAATATTAAAATAATTGATGGCGTTACAAGAGATATTTCTGAACAGTTTATTATCAACTGCGACGCTCAGGATGGAGATGGTTGCCAGGGTGGAAATTGTCCTCATCACATGTGGCTTTCTCCTCAGGGTGCTGTTTATAATGCTGACCTCCCTTATGCAGATGCATCATGCAATGTTTCTAATCAAACTGCTGATTGTGTTGGAACCTGTGGCACCTATACTTTTCATGAAACAATTGACAGCTATGCTGATGTTCTTGGCGAAGATACCAATGGAGTACCACCTGATGCAAATATGAAAGAGGCTATCTATAATTATGGTCCGATCTGGATCGCACTTGATGCTTCAAGCAGTGCATGGAACAATTATTCAGGAGGGCTATTGACCGAAACAGGCTCTGCAAACAATATTGACCATGCCGTAATTTTGGTTGGTTGGGTTGATAGTTCCACTGTTGCCGGCGGTGGTTACTGGATTTTAAGAAATTCATGGGGTACCGGATGGGGAATTAATGGAACCGGATACATGTATATCACCTATGGCAGCGACCTTGTTGGTTGCGATGCTGATTATATTGTTTACAAAGGAGGAATAAATCATTCTGTACCACCTGTGGCTAATTTCGCTGCAATGGCAACTTCAAGTTGTACCGGTATTATTCAATTTAAAGACTCTTCAACCAATGCTCCTACACAATGGTTATGGGATTTTGGCGATGGAACAACATCAATTTTGCAAAACCCGTCACACACTTATACAACAAGTGGAACATTCAACGTTACACTCACGGCCTATAACAGCTTTGGGAATAATTCGAAGATCAGATCAAGTTACATCAATGTAAATTTAGCAGCAGCACCAACCACAACAGGTGCATCATGCACAGGCCCTTGCAGTGTTACTTTAAATGCGTCAGGAAGTGGTACACTGAACTGGTATAGTGCGGAAATTGGCGGCAATTTATTAGGCACAGGCACATCATTCAACACACCCGTGCTAAATCAAACAACCACTTATTATGTTCAGGAAGCAATTCAACAATCACCCCAGGCTGCAGGCATGACTGCAAAAACAACAAGCGGGAGCTATTATACTAGTTCATCAGACTGGGCATTAACCTTTGATGCGTTAAGTTCAATTACTATCAATTCAGTTACTGTCTATGCAAATTCAACTGCATCCAGGTGTATTTGGTTAAAGAATAGTAGTGGAATAATACTGGATTCGGTTACTACAAGTATTCCAACCGGTACACAAACTGTGACTTTGAATTTTAGTGTTCCTGCCGGATCAGGATATGAACTTGGGACTGACGGAGGATGCAATTTATGGAGAGAATCTTCAGGCGCTTCCTATCCTTACACAACAGCAGGACTCGTTTCAATTACCGGAAATACTGCAAGTGCACTCGACCATTATTATTATTTCTACAACTGGCAGGTACAACCACAATCTTGTTTAAGTGCAATGGCACCTGTAACGGCAACTATTAATTCCACTTCCGGAATCAGCGAAAGTTCATCCTCAGATTTTGGAATTTTCCCAAATCCTAATAATGGTAAATTTGAAATCACTTTGAATAACCAAAATTATCAGGAAGCAACAATTACAATGGTAAACATACTCGGAGAAACAGTTTTGGAAAAGAAAATTTCATACAACAAAGATCCTTTATTGATTGATGCTTCAGAATTAAAACAGGGGTTATACTACATAAAGGTACAAACTGACAATTTCACTTACTTAAAAAAGGTTGTTATTGGTCAGTAAGCCTAAAAATTCATTCTTTCAATAATTGACAAGAAAAGGAATATTCACTAATACTAAAATAAAAGATCGTTTGAAGTAATAAATTTTTGAAAGTTGTTAATAGGTAAAGAGGAGTTTTGCAATTAGCGAAACTCCTTTTTTATTTGGAACCGGGGAATTATTGAAACTTAATAAAAGCAATTCAAAATAAGACACAGAAATAAAATAGCCCTTAATAAGATCAAGGTTTATCACCTGAAAGTTCTCAATTATTCAAAGGAGGATTGTTTGAAAATACAATAAAATCACACTCATTTTAAATTAATAAAAGAACGTCAGATGAGAATTGAAAAGAAGTTATTGAAGTGGAAATTTAATTTTCCTTTGGTGCTTCCTTTTTAGTTCCGGCTTTTGTAGTATCAGTTTTAACTGGTGGCTTTTTAGGAATTGTTTTTATGGTGCTTTTGGTATTTTTCTTAGTGGTGGTAGCAGCGCCTTCTGTTAATTGAGCAACACCGGAAATGTATTTTATCGTTTCTCTGACTTTTCCATCACTGGTATATGTTATCCAATCACCCTCCTTTACGCCATTCACATATTTTCCTGCAGATAGTTTGTAGCCTTTCGAACTATAGAAAGTCCATTCGCCAACTCTTTTATTGGCGACATATTTTCCCTGCGATTTTAAAGCGCCAGATGATTTAAAATAAGATGTCCAGTCCCCGGTTTTTTTGCCTTCTGTATAAAATCCTTCTGTGTAAACCTGCCCGTTTATATAGTAAGTAGTATAAGTACTGTCTCTCTTTCCATAAAAAAAGTTAGCTTCTTCACGAACCTGACCATTCGAAGAATAATATTTAATGCAGGGGCCATGTTTAACCCCGTCCTTATAGCTTACCTTAAGAATCAATATTCTATCCCTGGTAAAATATTTCCAGACACCTTGTTTGCCCTTATCATTCGTAACATTTCTGTCTTTCTCACCCCATGGCGCATACTTTGGTCGTGTCGCCCATTCATTCTGTGAAAAAGAAATGCAAGGAAGAACAATGCAGATTAATAACGTAATAATATTTTTCCTGATAATCATTCCTCTCAATTAACTTGTAAAGATATAAAACTTCAACTCAACAGCAATTAAATTTTCGAATTTGAAATTAATTTGTCTTATACGTGACTAAAAAGATTTTGTTTCCTTCTGACAATTTATCGCACTCTGATCGTTCTCCCAACACTTAATACTGTGGTGGATTTAATTCCATTTAAATAGCAGAGAGCAGTCACATTTGTACCATATCTGGCTGCTATCCCACCAAGAGTATCGCCATTTCTGATAGTATAATAGTTTGCGCTTCCTGCCACTTTTTTAATATCGTTATAATAATGAAAACTTTTCTTGGAAATATAGATTGTGTCCTTCCAAAGTGTAAAAGTTTTAAAGTCTATAAAATTATTTGGATTTATTGGCGCTCCTTTATATCTGATTTCAAAATGCAAATGCGGACCTGTTGAACGCCCAGTACTGCCTCCCAGTCCAAGTATGTCGCCCGCTTTCACACGTTGATTGGCTACAACTTTGGACGCTGATAAATGTCCGTATAAAGTTTCCAAACCATTATAATGCCGCACCACAATTACATTTCCAAAACCCCATCCCCATTTTGTTATTCTTACAACACCGTCAAAGGCACACCTGACAGTATCGCCTGTGTGAAGAGCCAGGTCAATGCCATAGTGAAATTGCCATCCGCGCCAACCAAAATTAGAAGTCATAATCCCTGACCTGGGTTGATAAAAACAATGACCCTCGTTATCCTGTAATATTATTCTGATGGAATCATCCATTTTTGCAACATCGAAATCTTTGCTGAAAACGAAAAGCTGATCATTACTCCAGTCACCATTGTAGGCTTTGGACAACGAATCAGCTGAACAAGCTTTAATATGTGGAACTGATGATTCGGGTGTAAAAAATAATGAACCTAAGGAATCATAAAAATCATAAAAACCTGCTGTGATATTCAGACTATCATTTTGACTTTCGTAAAGTGGAACTGTATCGTCTTTTTGCGCCTGAGCAGAATTAAAAGTAGTGTTAGCAAAAAACACGATAGCTAACAAAACCATTCTAAAAAAGAGTGAGCGATACTTTGATAAATCTATAACAACAGGCATCAGTAAATTTTATTCATTAATTTCAAAAAAGAAGAATTTATTTGCGGTGATAAAGATACAAAGAATTGTGCAATTTGAATGAGAATTGGTTGCATTTTGGTCAAATAAAATTTTTACACTCCTGCGAAAAAATTATTTTCAATTACAATTCTAATGCATATTCCGCAAGAGTTCCAATTTATAAGACTCACTAAATAAACAGATCTAGTCTCGATGGAATTAACAGAATACCTTCCTTAGAAATGTCCAAATCAATGGCATTTCTAAAACAATATTTTAAGGAACCGGCGGATAACAGAACTGAACCAGGAATGCGCTAAATTAATTTGTAGTACTTTTACGACCCAATAAAATTTAAAATATTGATCATGCGGACAGGAATTAAAATCTTCATAATTTTTTTGATATGCTATACAGGCGCAGCTTCTGCACAAGATACTCTGTCAATAATGTATTACAATATTCTCAACTACTCTCCTTCAAACACCGCAAATAAGAATAACCTTAAAGGCATAGTAAACTATATTCATCCTGATGTTTTCGCAGTTAATGAAATTTCAAATGATACCAGTGCAAAGCATATTCTCCAGTATGTTCTGAATATTGACAGTTCGCATCATTATAAAAAAGCTGCATACACTGACGGTCCCGACACTGACAATATGTTATTTTATAATTCCGATAAACTCAGCCTCGCATTGCAGGATACTGTTCAAACGGATTTAAGAATTATTGACGAGTACCTCTTATACTATAACAACAGCGCCTACATTAGTCAACATGATACCGCTTTTCTTGATTTTTACATAGCCCACCTCAAAGCAAGCCAGGGTTACGAACAGGATCGTTTAGGAGAAATACAAAAATTGGAAAATCATTGGAATGAAAAGCCGGGAAGGAAAAATATTTTCATAGGAGGCGATATGAATTTTTATACAGCCACTGAACCGGGACTAGTGAAATTGCTTGACACGGGTGCGTATCAAATGAACGATCCATTGGATTCCATTGCTGACTGGCACGACAGTTTGACTTATGCTCATCTGCACACACAGAGTACCAGATTGCGTCAATTTGGTGGTGGTGCTTCAGGCGGGCTTGATGACAGATTTGATTTTATTTTTGTAAGTAATGATGTAATGCAGGGGAATAACCAGGTCAGATATATTCCGGGCACTTACAAAGCCTTTGGTAATGATGGTCACCATTTGAACGATTCCTTAACTGCACTACCTTTGGATCCTGAGATTCCCGACAGTGTAACCTATGAACTCTACAACATGTCTGATCATCTTCCGGTCATTATGAAAGTGTACTTGAATTTTGATGCATCATTACCAAGGGTAGAAACTGCTTCTAACAATGAACCTTTTGTTGTCTTCCCGAATCCGTCAACAGGTGAATTTAATTTGTTGCTGAAAAATTATAACGATGAAGCTGAAGTTGTAATTTATTCTTTAATGGGTCAGGAAGAACAGCAATGCAGAATAGTGCCAGTCAGCAATGGGATATCTTCAATACAAATAAAGAATTTAGAAAGTGGTGTTTATTTCGCCAATATCAAAATCAACAACAAATACTACAGCAAAAAGATTGTTGTGATTCGATAACAGAGAATACTTATTGCACGAGGATCTTCCCTGTCATCAGGCCTTTTTCAGTGCGTATTTGCAAATAATAAATTCCCCTGTTCAAACCTGAAATAACAAGGTTTTTATTCTGATTATGCGGGTTAACATAGTCCTGTTTATACAACCTTCCGATCTGGTCAAATATTTTTATTTCTGCGGTACTCCCTCCTATTCCTGACAAATCAATATTTATTGATCCATCCGAAGGATTTGGGAAAATTTGCAAGAAAGAATTTAATTCATAATCCGGAATTCCTACAACAGATAGTTCAAGAGAAAAAGTATCGGAGCCACAATTATTAGTCACAATCAACGTAACAGTATAGTTGGCTGACGAAGCATACAAATGTTGTGGATTCTGCATATTGCTGCTGTTACCATCACCAAAATCCCATTGATAAAAAAGACCATGGGTTGAAGAATCGGCGAAAGTAACCAACAAACCATTGGAAGTATATCCAAAGAATGCAACAGGTGGCGGAATATTACTTACAAAAACCACAACAGAGTCAATATCAGAACAGCCATTTGAATCAGTTACTGTCACAATAAATGTTGTTGTATTAGCAGGAGAAACAGTAATTGTTGCTATTCCACTGACTCCATTATTCCAGCTATAGTTGGTTCCACTCTGTGCTGTCAGCGTAACGGAGCTACCGGTACAAATATATTGATCAGCCCCTGCATCGGCATGTGCAGCGGGATAAACAGTAAAATTATAACCCGAAAAAGCATTGTTCGAAATATTCACATCACCTGTGAATGCAGTTCCTGCATCAACTGTATTATTTCCAACAATTGAATAAACGATGGGTGTAGAAAAGGTAAATAAAATTGAATCGCCACTGTTTATTGAGACAGTTCCTGTACTCTCATTAATCTGTGGGCTTCCGTTTAGCCTATAATAAACAGGTATTATCCCGGCAAAATTATAAGCACTAAAATTCTTAAGGTACATCTTCACTTGACCGGAAACATTCAGGCATCCATTGCCGGGAGCAATGATTGAAATCACTCCCAAATCTTCAACATAAAATTCATCAGCTCCAATATCCGGAGTTAGCGAATTTCTTATCTGTCCATCAATATCAGTAGTCACCGGAGTCAATGTAGAAGATAATGATATAGCATGAGCATTCAACATTCCTGAAGAAGAGTGCAAATCTGTTGAAGAAGTAAAAAGTGGAAGTGTGCTGATTGAATTATTATCTTTTCCTGTTGCTGTTTTCCAATCCGGAAGAGTTGCCTTATTCCCTGAATTTCCCCAGTATCCCAAATATGAACCGGATGAATAAAGATCATTATAATCAGAAAGTGCAATTGGCGAAGAAGAAACTGCATTTTGATCAACATAGAAGGAGTAACCATTGGTTACTGCAAAAACATTATCTCGTATATCCAGATTCGACGAACTAAGTCCGGAGATAAACAGCGCTTTTGAAGCAGAATTGCTATTATAGATATTGACGCTGTTGTAGTAAATATTTTGAGTTGAAGAGAGGTATAAATAAATGCCGTAAGAAACAACTGTACCTCCAATGGCAACAAAGTTATTGGATGTTAGTCCGGGATGAATAGAAGCACCGCTGCAATTGTGAAGATAAATCCCTGCTCCTACTGCAGTACTTATTTTATTCGATTCAATCTTCAATGAATTGTTGCAATAAAATGAACAAATCCCATAGTAAGAAGAGTAAGTACTATTGGTTGTAATGGTGTTGGATGAAATGTCCGGCGAATCCTGATATGCAAAGTAGATACCACAGGAGTATTGATTTGAAAAAGTATTTCCTGAAATAATATTTCCCTGTTCAAGAGTGCTGCTTGATTGCCCCTGAAAATATATTCCGTAAGATCCATTCACGAAAACATTGTTTGAAAAATTTGTAAAATTGACCGATGTTGTATTGCTGATTGAAGTCATCAAGGCATTGGAGTATGAATTGGCAGAGGCTATAACTCCAATGATCCTGCAATTCAAAAATTGATTATGCTGTGCAGCGTTTGAGATATCAATAACGACCGCATTATTTGCAGTTCCACTTCTCTGAATAGTAATTTTACTGAAAATAATGTAAGCCGCCCCGTTTAAACTAAGAGTAAAATTATTTGTCGGCAGGGAGGAGGATGTATCAGTGAGAATAACAGAAGTGCTGTCATTATTCTGTGATTGAAAAGTTATCGTATTAACTGCCGAGGAACCGGAAATTACTCCAATACTTACCCGCTCTGAATAAGTACCGGCACGCACAAGAAACACAGTTGGACCGTTGATCCCTTGAGAACTTAATGCTGCTATTGCTGCATTAAAAGTTGTATAATCCGGGCTGGAACCACCAATGGTATAAGTACCATTTAAGGCTGTTTGAATTTTAGCATCATTTGCAAATAATGTAACTGTTTGAACAAAAAACAGTATAAGTGTCAAAAATCTTATTTTCATTTGCTTTTAATTAAAATTTTAGCTGATAAAAATATAAAAAAACCACGGATAACGTATTGTTTTAGAACAATTAATTTATGAACATTCTCAACAGCAGTAAACATTCTTAGCTTTGTTTCAATATTATTTTCCAAAAAACGAAACCTAATTATATTAAAAGTAGTATAAAAAAACATTCCATCTGATTTGTTTTAATTAAAAATTTTTTATTAGTTTTACCAAATGAAAATTTAAATAGGGAACCATAGTTAATTGTTTAGTTTTCACACGAATAAATACAACTTATGAAAATCACGAAAAAGTGGTATATTATCTTACTGATCTGCATTCTTACCATAACAGGGTTAGAATCATGTGGACACCATCGTCATCATCATCGTTTTAAAAGAATGTTAAAACACAGAAGATCGATCACGATTAAAAGGTATCACAGCCCATACCAGAGAAGGATTAAGAAAAAAACTATACCCATTAACAGGAATTTTATTATCAAAAACAAAAGACATGTTTTACATTAAAATCAACCTTTTTTGGTTTTTTTTGATGTAATTATTGCTTTTCCTTTGTAGCGTTTTCGTTTATTGTTAGTACCTGAACTTTTTTTTAAATCAACATTTTTTGACAGAATCTGTATCTATAGTATAGTTACATCAGAAAATTTACACCCAAATTTCTTACCACCGAAAGTGAATAATTTTCACATTCTCTCTATAGCTCATTAATTTCAAAGTTAAAAAAATCGAGTCGTTAAAACAATGCAGTAATAAAATTACTCTTCAAAATCAATGACTTTTAAAAGAACATTTGATCATTCGTTTTTTTCCATTTAAATCTTCTCTCAAAATAGTCTTGAAGTCCCCTTCCGATTCAATCATGTTTACAAGCTCTGAACTTAGATTTTCATTAATTTCAAAGTAAATATTTCCATCAGGAATCAGGTGTGTCATTGCAAATGAAGTGATGGATTTATAAAACACCAAAGGATCATCGTCCTGAACAAATAAGGCTATTTGCGGTTCATTTTGCACTACAATATTTTTCATTAAAACTTTTTCAGAAGACCGAATATACGGAGGGTTGCTGATAATAATATCAACCTCAGGAAACACCAGTGATGATTGGTAATTCAGGATATCAACTATTGAAAAGTTGATCTGCACATTATTTATCAGCGCATTTTCTCTGGCAACATTCAATGCATCTTCTGAAATATCTACTGCAAAGACTGAACTTCCGGGAATATTTTTTTTCAATGCAATGGCAATGCAACCGCTGCCAGTGCCAATATCAAGAATTTTTGCAGCACTGTTTATATTGTCTTTAATAATCCATTCAACCAACTCTTCTGTTTCCGGTCGCGGTATCAGCACATCATTATTTACAATAAATGGAAGACCATAAAACTCCGCTTTCCCAAAAATATATTGAATCGGTATCTCCTGCTTTAATTTCCCGAGAGCATTAATGATAGAAGTCAATTTTTCCTTGTCAATTTCTTTTTCATGATTTATTATCACCTCTGCCCTGCTGTATCCAAGCACTTCTTCAAGAACAAAAAAAGCGAGATTTTTTATTTCCCTATCCGCGTAGATCTCTTTTAATTCTTCTGAAAACAGTCCGGTGATTTCCTTTACTTTCATCGCTAAAATATTTCAACGTAAAATTACTTTAATTATTGTAATTTTGACTCCATGACGGAAGATAATAAATACATCTCACGATGCCTAAAAATTGCAGAAAACGGGCTTGGCAATGTTGCTCCAAATCCTTTGGTAGGATGCGTGATCACTAACAATGGAGTTATCATTGGAGAAGGTTACCACAAAGAATTTGGCGGTCCGCATGCAGAAGTAAATGCTATAAACTCTGTGAAAAATCCCGAACTTCTTAAAGAATCTACTTTGTATGTCAATCTTGAACCTTGTTCGCATTTTGGAAAGACACCACCCTGCTCTGAGCTTATTATAAAAACCGGCATTCCAAAAGTAATGATTGGAACTATTGACCCTTTTGAAAAAGTTTCAGGAAGAGGAATAAAGAAAATGGAGGAAGCCGGGATCATTGTAAAATCGGGCATTTTGGAAAAAGAGTGTCGTTTTCTGAACAGGCGTTTTCTTACTTTTCATGAAGAGAAACGTCCTTATATTATTTTGAAATGGGCGCAGTCGGTCAATGGTTTTATTGGCAACAATAATACAACAAACACACAGGCAAAACCAGTTTGGATAACGGATGACAAGTTACGTTCTCTTGTGCATAAATGGCGGAGCGAAGAGCAGGCAATTATGGTAGGCACAAACACGGCTTTGCACGATAACCCTGAGTTAAATGTGAGGGAGTGGAAAGGAAAAGATCCTTTAAGAATTGTGCTGGATCAGCATTTGCGACTGCCTGGGCATCTGCATATTTTCAATAAAAAAATCAAAACCCTGGTGTTTACTTCTGCAAATTCCGCAAGGAGTAACAGCACCAACCTTGAATATTTTTCAATTGATTTTGGCAGTAAAATAGTAAAAGAAATTTGCGACGCCCTTTACACTAAAAACATTCAATCGTTATTCGTAGAGGGAGGTTCCAGGCTTCTTCAAACCTTCATCAATGAAGGACTGTGGGACGAAGCAAGAATATTTACAGGAAATAAAGTGTTGCCGGAAGGTGTTAAAGCTCCCGAAATTAACGGAAAATTATTTTCAGAAATGGAGTTTGGAAAAGATAAATTGCGTTTTATTAGTAATCAATAAACACAATGTTCTACCTCATTTTCTCTGTCCTTTTATCTACTGCCATCTTCATAACTTTTAAGCTTTTTGAAAGATTTGAAATAAATATCACGCAAGCGCTCGTCACCAATTATCTGATAGCATCAGCGCTTGGATTTATGCTTTCAGAAAACTATTCTTTTGTTGAAATACAGGAAAAAGAATGGTTTGTCTATGCCATTGTCTGTGGAGTCACTCTCATCATTACCTTTAATATTTTCGCTGTTTCCACGCAGAAAGCAGGCATTGCCATCACTGCTGTTTCGGGAAAAATGTCAGTGATCATCCCTATCATTTTTGGAGTCCTTATCTATAAGGAGTCGGTTGGGATATTTAAAATTGTAGGCATTATTGCGGCTCTTCTATCATTTTACCTGACATTCAGAAAAAGTAAAAATGAAAAGAAACCTGATTTGCGCTACATCCTCCTTCCTTTATTATTGTTCATTGGCAATGGTTTTAACGATACTTTGCTCAAGCATTCAGAAAGAAATTTTGTTCATAACGATACCATTGTTTTTTTATCAACCGCTTTTCTTTTCAGTTTTTTCATTGGATTAACAATACTGACAATTTCATCAATCATTAAGAAGAGAAGAATTCAACTAAAAAGCATCATTGCAGGAATAATACTGGGTTTGCTGAATTGGGGATCTACCTATTTCTTTTTGAAAGGCCTTTGTCTTTTTGAGAGTTCGTTTTTCTTCCCGGTGCTCAATGTATCTATTGTCGTTCTGTCAGCACTGGCAGGGTATTTTATTTTTAAAGAAAAATTATCGCTGATCAATTGGCTGGGTGTTTTTATCGCTGCTGTTTCAATCATTTTAATTACGTTTGCTACCACAAATTAAGTTTTGCGGGCACATTATTTTCAATATGCTTTTTGAAGACACATACAATACAATTGATAAAAGATCCGAAGGAGTTTTCAAGGACAGGGGCAGCAAGTTCATTGCTTTTGCTTATCCTGTAACATCAGAAGAAGGCGCAAAACAGATCATGGCAGAAGTGCGCAAGGAATACCACGATGCCTGCCATCATTGCTATGCCTACAGAATTGGGCATGATAAATTAATATGGAGAGCAAATGATGATGGTGAACCTTCAGGTACCGCAGGAAAGCCCATTTTCAACCAGATATTATCAAAAGACCTGACCAATATTTTAGTTGTCGTGGTCCGTTATTTCGGAGGAACATTATTAGGTGTTCCCGGGCTTATCAACGCCTACAAAACAGCAACGCAGGAAGCCCTGACAAATGCGCTGATCATTACAAAAACCGTGAATGATGTGTATGAAGTTACCTTTGATTA
>CAISZK010000299.1 GCA_903889915.1 uncultured Bacteroidota bacterium | reverse complement strand
GTGCTGTCGCCAAAATCCCATTGCCATGAAACAGCATTCTCGGTGCCTGAGGTGAAAACAACTTCAGGATGGTCAATAGTGATCGGATTGGGATGATACCAAAAACTTGCAGTAGGTCCCGGAACATTCATGATAGACACCAAGGCGGTGGTGTCGCAATGACCATTGCTGACAGAGACTGTATAAATACCCGGCATTAGATTGTTGATAGTTTGTGTAGAATCGCCGGTGTTCCACAGGTATGTAAAAGGGCCTGCTCCTCCCCCGCTCACCGTTGCGGTTGCTGAACCGTCGGCTTGTCCGCAATGTGCATTGGTGTGTGTAATGCTTGCCACGGGATAGCTTGCAACATTGATCACAGTGGTTAAAACCGTAGAGCAATTATCTGCATCCGTAACCGTGACTGAATAATTTCCTGCCGGGATATTTGAAGCTGTTGCAGATGTTTGAACAGGGTTTGTATTCCACGAATACTGTATGGGCTGCGTGCCCCCGGTGACAATAACACTTGCCGTACCATCCGACATTCCGCATGATGCATTTTGAACATTGCCAATGGATGCACTGAGGTTTGCAATATTTGTGATCACTGCATTGTCAGTAACAGTGCAGCTTCCATCATCAACAGTAACAGTATAAGTTCCCGCTGAAAGGTTGCTTGCAGTCGGGGTTGTCTGCGCCGGCGTTGTGCTCCATAAATAAGTATAGCTTCCCGACCCACCCGAAGCGCTCACACTTGCCGACCCATTCGACTGACTGCAATTTTCATCAATGGTTGACATGAGCAATGAGAAACCTCCGCTGGTGGCGACAATAGCCGATGCTGTGGATGAGCATGACCCATCGTTAACAGTGACAGTATAGGTTCCGGCACCGAGATTTGTAGCTGTTGTGCCGGTTTGTACTGGGGTTGTACTCCATGTGTAAGTGAAGTTTCCCGATCCACCGCTGGCTGTCACAGAAGCTGAACCATTGGTTTGCCCGCAGGTGGTGGTTTGTGTTGTCACACTTGAAGTGATCGCTGTAACGCTAAAAGGGAGACTGCCCGATGGCGCAACATTGCCGCAAAGATCGGTAACCGAGTTGCAGGCGTTTGCATCTAAATTCAAACTGTATGAGCCGCTGGCAGAAATAGCAGGAGTAACTGATATTGTAAACACTCTTTCCTGGGTTCCACCGGAAGCACAACTGGCTCCTGTAATGCTGGTGATCGTATATGGGCCTCCCGGTCCGGTGAGTGTAAGATCACAGGCAGCGATGGTACTGCAAAGAATATTTTCGGAAAATTCAAAAGTTATTGAAGTAGCTCCACAACCGATATTCGAAAGAATTGATTCGATATGCGGCGGAACATTATCAAAGATCTGCGCAGTGGATGAACTGAAATCAATTGTGTAACCATAAGTGGAGCCTGACCAGTTCGATACCATCATCACATAAATATTCCCGGCAACAACAGGAATGTCCTGATTAAATTCAGGGCCATTGGTATCGCCGGGACCATTGTGATTTCCCGATCCGCCATGGGCAGTGCTTGCTCCTGTAGCACCATTGAAAGCGGTTGTGCTGCCCCAGGAGTTACAACTGATCTCAAGAGCAGCATTGCTATAAATGTCAGCGCATGTAGCATTGGTCAGATTGAACACAGTCCAGTCATAATCATCGCCACTACCGCTGGTATTATTGGGAGTAAGAACAAAACTAAAGTTGCCGGTTGTCTGGGCGGTGAAGGTGTACCAAACATCATTGATCTCACCGTCCGTACATGAGGTGGCTGTGTTGACTTCATTGGCGAAGCCTCCTGTACCGGAATATGAATTTGTTTCGGAATAAACATTCTGGCAAATTGGAATAGCGCCTGCGCAATCCTGGTCAGTTGGAGTCTGTGAAGAAACTACAAAAGGTATAATTATGAAGAAAAAAAGTAAAAAGTAAATTCGCTGCATCGTGGTGTTAGAGAATGTTTACAAATAACCTCCTAAAATTATCGCACTAAATTCTGAGCAAAAATACGAAATTATGAAATACAAACTTATTTCTGTTTTTTTCAATTCGCAGGTTTGCAATCCCAATAATCCGGGTTGTACACAAAAATGGAAAAAGAAGCTGACGGGATTATTTTTTCAAACTTTCCCGGCGACACTACGGCATTATTGTTACTCTGCCAAAATAATCGTGTCTGAGTCCGCCAATATCTTTAAGAATGATCCTGTAAATATAAACACCTACCAAAGCATCTTTCTTGTCACCTTTATTATTTAATGTGCCATTCCAGGGCTCAGCGCTTATTCCATTCCATGTGTTTGTAGAGAAAACCAGGTTTCCCCATCTGTCAAAGATTTTACAATCATAATTATTCGGGTCAACACTTATCCCTGATGGAAACCATGTATCATTTTTGATGTCTCCGTTAGGTGTAAAAGCATTGGGAATATAAAAAGTAAAAATATCTCTCACGATGACAGTATCTGTTACAGTATCCATACAACCGTTTACATCGGTAACGACCATTGTAACAGGGAAGCTTCCGACAGTGTTGTACAAATGTTCAACAGAAATACCGGCTCCGGTTGTTCCATCACCAAAGTCCCATGTACAACCAAGTGTGGTACCTGCAGAATTATTTATGAAAGTAACAGGAGTTGCATTCACTGTAACAATTGTTGGATGAAATGAAAAACTGGCAGTAGGTCCGGGAATATTCTGTATTGAAACGTTTGTAACATAGGTGCAGAAGCCATCATTCACTGTCACTGTAAAAACTCCGGCTGATAGCCCGGTTAAAGTTGTTGATGTCTGCGGTGGGTTGGTGCTCCAGGTATAGGTGTAAAATCCTGTACCACCAATGGCAATTACAGTAGCTGTTCCGTTTCCTTTACCACAATCTTCATCCGTAGATGAGGTAGTGGCAGTAGGTCCGGGGTTTTGAGGTATATTCACAGTTGTGCTTGTTGTGCACCCATTTGTATCTGTCACGGTGACCGAATAATTTCCGGTTGGTACGTTTGCAAGATTTTGTGTCGTTTGAATTGGGTTGGAATTCCAGTTAAATGTAAAAGGTGGTGTTCCACTGCTCACTAACAACGTAGCGCTTCCATTTGATTGATTGCAACCGGCATTTTGAAAACCGGAAATACTTGAAATTGGTACAGGTGTAGTACTTATTGTCACAGTATTTGTAGCAACACATCCATAAGCATCCGTAACTGAAATATGATAAGTTCCGGCAGCAACGTTTGTCATGCTTGGAGTTGTCTGTGATGGCGTGCAATCCCATAAATATTGATAAGGAGTTGTTCCACCGTTAGGAGCAGCAGTAGCACTGCCATTTGAAAGTCCACAAGTAGAATTTACCGAACCTGCAATTGTTACGGAAGGACCGGCCATATTCAAAACTGTGGTTGTTGCTGTAGCCGTACAACCATTACAACTAACCGTAACAGTATAGGTTCCTGCAGGAATATTAATAGCTGTTTGAGTTGTTTGTACCGGAAATGTGTTCCATGAATAAGTATATTGAGCGCATGCTCCTCCTATTGGGCTTGCCGTCGCTGTTCCGTTGGAATGTCCGCAGGTTTCGCTTGTGTTGGTCCCTGTTGCTGTAGGCGGTGGAATATTATTAATAACAACTGAAGTAGTCCCTGTACAACCCGCTGCTGATGTAACAGTAACGGTATATGTTCCCGGAATCAAACTTGTTGCAGTAGCTGTAAGTTGGCCGTTGCTCCAGACATATCCTGTTCCACCAGAGGCTGTAGCGCTTCCATTACTCTGACCGCAGGATGCATCAATGGATGAAGTTATTTGAGGGTTTGGTAATGGATTAACAGTTACTACACCACTGCCCACCATTGTACAACCTGTATTTGTTCCTGTCACTGTATAGGTAGTTGTTGTGGCCGGAGTAACAGTGAGTGTATCACCGGTATATCCGGTATTCCACACATAGCTTGTAGCGCCTGAAGCTATCAACTGTGCTGCCTGCCCAGCGCATACAGCAGTGTTAGGTATAGTTATTACAGGATTCGAATTTACAGTCACTGTAACGGGTTCCTGGGTGGTGCACCCAGGCGTGGTCGCTGTGACAGTATATGTCGTGGTTGTTGCAGGGGTAACTGTGATTGTAGGAGTGGTTAAACCATTGCTCCATAAAAATGAAGCAGCAGGATCAGTACTTGTTGCAGTCAGGGTTGTTGAAGCACCACCACACAAAGTCGGGGCAGCAGGGCTTATTGATAATCCGATAGTACTGCTGACATTTACATTTACATCATCGGTAAGTACAACCTGGTTTCCACAAGAATTATAAATTACCTGGGCAGTATAAGTAGTCGAAGAGGTTGGGCAAACGTTGATAGTTGCATTGGTATCAATTTGTGCGAAGTTGTGCCACCAGCTAATTGAATAATTCGGTGTTCCATTAGGAGTAAACCTCCATGCTTCATTGCTTGCAGTCCATTGACCGGTATTTCTTCCGGGAGGACATATACCTAATGTCCCTGTTGCATTCTGAATACCAATAACTGCATTTCCACTATTCCATGAAGAACAAAGCGGCTTATTCTGGATATATACTTCAATCGCATTGGTGCTTTCATAGAGTACAATTTGACTAGTTGAAATCAGAGAAGTACAACTGAACTCAGCAACCTGGTTCCAATTTATTACAAAGGTACGGCAAGGATATTGTCCAAGAATAGCGTAGTACATTTGACCTGCAATTTGAGGATCAATATCCTGATAAGGTCCTAATACATAAGGACCCGTACTACCACTTATGATAGAAGAGTTCGGACAAGTAGCAGTATATGACCATGCATTGTAAAGCATAGCATTTGCGGGTCCAAAAGAAATGCAACCATTTGAACCTGCAACAATTTGTGTATAAGACACACCGTACATACAGAAATCAAAGGGCAAGGTTATAACTCCACTCCATATATCATCCTGATTAACAAGAATAGCCGTCCCTGTATTATAGGCGTAAGGTGGTGAATAAGGAATTGAAGAAACGGCATAACTCGTGGTTGCACCAGTAGCAAAAACAGTTGCTGTTAAATTTGTGCAAGTAGTATTACAATTGAGATTTTGATCGGGTCCCGCAGAAATATTTGGACAACCTGGCGCCTGCGCTATTATCCTATTAATGCTCAAAACCATGAAGGCACTGAAAACAATGAAAAGTCTCATTTTTTTCATTTTATCTTTTCTTTTTTTAATAATTATTCGACAAAATTAATAATAATTTACGCAACTATCAAACTTAGTAACGAAAAACGAATTAAAAGTAAACTCAATTTTATTATTTTTTTAGATAGTTTTAACAAGAATTAATCTCTAAATCAATGAATGATTACCTGATCAACGTAACGGATAATGGCCAGTAGTCCGTTAAAACCCCATGTTTATTTTTCATTGTTATTTTGCAAACATACACACCTGAAGGCGCAGGGGTATTAGAACCTTTTATTTTTCCATCCCACTTCGTTTCCAAATTTGTTGTTTCAAACATCAATTTCCCTGTTTTATCATAAATGCTAAATCTGTAACCATCCGGATTCATATCAACTCCGGAAGGACCAAAATATCCACCGTTGGGATCATCAGGTTTATAACCTGAAGAAAGAAAGAAAGGAGGTTTATTCTTTACGGTAATTCTTGTAATGTTTGTATCTGAACACCCTTCACTATTAACAGCGATAAGTCGAACGCTATATGTACCATTTGAAAGATATTCATGTTGAGGATTTTGCTCAGTGGATGTTGCTTTATCTCCAAGCGACCATAACCAGGCAGTTGAATTGATTGAATTATCTTTAAAAGAAATCACATCAGTTTCCAAATCCTGCGAATAGCTGAACTTTGCCTCAGGTGATCCTTTTACTTTTATAAAGTCAGCATAATTAATTTTTTTAACAAGTCCCGATTTCTTAAATTTTACTGTTAGTGTCACACTATATGAACCCGCTTTTGTGTAGGTATGTGATGGAGTCTTTTTCAATGACGCTTTCGTGTTATCACCAAATGCCCATAAATATGAAATGGTGTCTGAAATTATTGCCGGCTTAAATTGAACATTAATGGGAGCACATCCTTCTGTAATATTGGCAGTGATGTAACCATAATTCATTTGGTTTTTGACAATATTAATATTGGGGACAGAATTGTTGATTTCTGTATTCTTTATTGTAGAACTGGTTGTTGTGCTATTTTTGATTGATTTATCCAGATCATTTCCTTCGCTAGTTTCAGCATTATTATCATTTGATTTACTTTCATTAACCAAAGTTGATTTATTGTCTTTTGGATTATTTTTTGAATTTTGTAATTGTTGAATATTTGTGTTATTACTGTTATCGTTAGTTAAATTGTTGTTATCTGTTTTATTGTTATTGTTGATATTTACAACATTATTTTGACTGTTCTGTTTCTCTGAATTGTTGTGAAAATAAAGGATAGTTAAAACCGGTACAACAACTGCAGCAGTAATAACAAAAGCCTTTATAATATTCTTAGAAGAAACAAAATGCCTGGGTGATTTGGGAAGTTTTTTCTCAAAATCAAGCCACTCCTTATTATCATAAGGATATTCGAAATTGTCAATCTTTTGCTTGAGCAATTTCTCAAAACCTGTATATTTATTCATTTCCATTGTTATAATTCTCAAATAGCTTAATTAAATTCTTTCTAGCTTTTGCAAAGTTGGATTTTGATGTCCCTATATTTATATTTAGTTGTTCTGCTATTTCTTTATGTGTTAGCTCTTCAAAGACGTACAAATTAAATACCATTTTGTACATCGGGCTTAATTTCTGGATCAGTTTCATGATAATTTCAACTTTAACATTGAGCAAATGTTCATACTCCATGTTGTCGCTGTAGTCATCAATTATCCCATCATAGTTTTTATTATCTTCAAGTTCTACTAAAAACGTTTTCTTTTTCCTTACTGCATCAATGGCTGTGTTTGTAACTATTCTTTTAACCCAACCTTCTAATGATCCTTTAAAACCAAAATCTTTAAGATTTGCAAAAACCTTTATAAAACCATCATGAACAATGTCTTTTGCCTCTTCTCTGTTTTCAGCATATCGCATACATGATGCGAGCATTTTGCCGTAAAACATTTGATAAAATTGCTTCTGACTTTTTCTTTCTCCTTTAATACAGGCCTCAACCAGTTGTTTAACCTTGCTGATATCGGACAAATCCATCATGATTTACAATTTAGACGATTGAAGTTTTTTTTAGTTGCCTGTGATAATGCAAAAAAAGGTTACCGTATTTAACTGATAATTATTAGGCATTGAACTAAAAGTATAAGTATCTATTCAAAATCATGATTAAAAATTTTAAATAAAGACTTACAAATTCGATAGTGGTTGCCTATATCGCTGCAAATTTATTGACTTTAATCATAAGTGTGATGATTTAGTTTAAAAAAAATCAGGCTACAGAATAATTTGTCTTTTCCCAAACAGAATGCTAAAAGGTTATTGATCAATCTGTCATTATGCTTACAAACTGTCAAAAAGGTCTTGATCATTCTGTCATTATGCTTACAAAATGACAAAAAGATCTTGATCATTTTGTCAAGATGCTTGCAAAATGTCAAAAAGATATCGATCATTTTGTCACGATGCTTGCAAAATGTCAAAAAGATATTGATCATTTTGTCATGATGCTTGCAAAATGTCAAAAAGATATTGATCAATTTGTCACGATGCTTGCAAAATGTCAAAAAGATATTGATCAATTTGTCACGATGCTTGCAAAATGTCATAAAGATATTGATCAATTTGTGGTTATGCAAGCAAAATGTCAAAATGATTCTGATCAATTTGACATGATGCTTTCATAAAGTTGTAATGATCTTGATAAACTTTAGCAATTGTAAACATAAAGATAGAAGCAGGCTGAGAAATTAATCATTATCATTCATTAATGAATAATAATGGTATTGAATTGTGAGAATATTCAGGAGAAATGAATCACAACATAAGAATAATAAAAAATAATACTGAGAATTGAACGCAATACATTTAGGATAAGATTTTTCAAACTTATATACGAGCCTGATTTGATGCAAAAATCAATTAGCTCTTTCAGGTACTATTAACCTAAAAAATATCATTTCACAAGTAACCAAACATCTTTCTGAACCTGATTTCTCATACGCTCAAGTTCTTTCAAAGCTTCATCTTTATTATTAAAACTATAATAACTCACCCTGTAACATCCTAATTGGTTTAGCCCTGTAATTTCCGGTGAATAACCAAGCGCTTTAAGTTTGTTAACTTCAAGATTAGCCTCCTCTGTTGTTCTATAGTAACCCTGAATGATATAATACTTCATGGAAGAATTTGTCGAAACAGGAATGGTAGTTTTAGTATCAACATTATTTTCAGCAATGGTCTGACTTGTCCCGTTTAAAGAATTGCTAACAGTTTGTTGTTTCACAGTAGCATCAATTACTTTAGAAACAACC
>CAISZK010000298.1 GCA_903889915.1 uncultured Bacteroidota bacterium | reverse complement strand
CTGTCATCTGGCTGAGAAAATAGATTTATCAGCTTATGGAATTAAAGAGGTCGAAAAAATCTTTTACAATACCTCCTACGAAAAACTTTTCGAACATGAAACAGCGCCCGAACTTGAAGGTTACGAACGGGGATTCGTTACTAACACCGGCTGCGTTTCTGTTGATACCGGTATTTACACCGGTCGTTCTCCAAAGGATAAATACATTGTGAAGGAACCTTCATCCGAAAAAAATGTTTGGTGGGCTTCGCCTGAAAGAAAAAAATCAGACAACAAGCCTATTTCCGAAGAAACATGGACATCGTTAAAACAAATTTCGCAAAAACAATTAAGCGGGAAAAAACTTTATGTTGTTGATGCATTCTGCGGCGCAAATGAAAACACTCGTTTAAAACTGCGACTGGTTACCGAAATTGCATGGGCTGCACATTTCGTAAAGAATATGTTCATCAGACCATCCGATGAAGAGCTTGAAAATTTTGTACCGGATTTCACAATTCTCCATGCCTGTAAAGCAACCAACCCTAACTGGAAAGAACAGGGTTTGAACAGTGAAGTATTTATTGCTTTCCACCTGAAAGAAAGAATGGCTGTGATCGGAGGTAGTTGGTATGGTGGCGAAATGAAAAAAGGTATGTTCTCGGTGATGAATTATTTTCTTCCTTTGAAAGGTATTGCTTCCATGCATTGCTCAGCAAATATGGGCAAGGCTGGTGATTCAGCAATATTCTTTGGTTTATCAGGAACAGGAAAAACTACTCTTTCTGCTGACCCGAAACGATTACTTATCGGCGATGACGAACATGGTTGGGACAATGATGGCATTTTTAATTTTGAAGGAGGATGCTATGCAAAATGTATCAATCTTAGCAAAGAACATGAACCAGACATTTACAATGCGATCAGAAAAGATGCACTTCTCGAAAATGTTGTTTATGATAAAACAACAGGCGAAATAGATTTTAAAGATGGTTCGAAAACTGAAAACACAAGGGTTTCCTATCCAATTTACCATATTGACAATATTGTCAAACCTGTTTCAAAGGGTGGCCATCCCAAAAGCATTATTTTCCTGACAGCAGATGCATTTGGAGTATTACCTCCGGTTGCAAAGCTTACTTATGATCAGACTATGTATCATTTTTTAAGTGGTTATACTGCAAAAGTTGCAGGCACCGAGCGCGGGATCAAAGAGCCTACACCAACTTTCTCATCATGTTTTGGTGCAGCTTTTCTTTCACTTCACCCAATTGTTTACGCACAGGAATTAGCTAAAAAAATGAAAGAACATAACTCATCAGCTTATCTTGTAAACACTGGCTGGATTGGTGGTCCTTGTGGTATTGGTCACAGAATTGACATTCCGTCCACACGCGCTATTATAGATGCTATTCTTGATGGTTCTATTTTGGAATCAGAATTTGAAGAACTCCCTGTATTTGGTTTAATGATACCAAAAACGGTTAATTGTGTTGACAGCAAAGTGCTGAATCCACGAAATCTTTGGCAATATCCAAAGGCATGGGATGTCGCTGCTTTTGACCTTGGAAAGAAATTTGTTGCCAATTTCACAAATTTCATTGATCACGAGGAAGGCAAAAGACTTATTTCTGCCGGACCTAAAGTTTAATTTTTTTACATATTTGTTCAACCTGTAAAACGTCTCCAAAGGCAAGTATCCCTAAGGAGAAATCGTAGCCGCATTTATTAATTTCGCATCTTACTTTACCTAAAAAAAGGGATGGTGTCAAAAAATATTTTTGAGAAAATTGATTTTTTTTTCACAAAAATGTTGTATGGAACAAAATTCCTTTATATCTTTGTATTGCAAATTACATATTTACTAATTTAAATCTAAATTAATGGCAACAGGTAAAGTAAAGTTTTTTAACCGTAAAAAAGGTTATGGATTCATCTTAGATGAAGAATCCAGCAAAGAAATTTTCGTGCATGTAAGCGGCTTGCTAGACCGGGATCTGAAAGAGAACGAAGAAGTAATTTTTGATATTGAGGAGGACGAACGGGGCAAGAAAGCTGTAAATGTTCAAAAAAAGTAAAACTTTTTACATTTTGTAAAAATCCCGCTCTTAATAAGGCGGGATTTTTTTTGTCATTTATAATTTCATTGTGCAACTATGGCAAAACTTCGCATTAGGTTTCAGTTTCACTCCGCATGCTGGACAAAATGTAAGATTGCTCTGCACAGGTTTTGCAGGAGGCTGATTAATCACCAGTGGAGGCTGCATAACTGAGTATTGTACCTGTTGATTTTGCTGGAAGTTTGGACTTGGCTTTGCCTGATAATTCTGCATAACAGGTACGTTCTTCTTGTGTTTTGGTTTCCTGAGAGCAAATACAAGAATCAAAACAATAATAATTACTCCAAGCAGCCCTCCGCCACCATAAAGAAACAACTTATTTGAAAACCATGAGCCACTATTTCCCAGAACAGGATTGTCGGAACTTTCAAACTGTTTTCTGACATCAGCAGTATCTATCTTTTCAACATTTCCCATGCCGGATGAAGGAACTTTTAATGATTGTCCGGGCTCCATGATTATCTTTTTAATATTTTTATCAGTGACCCATATTTTACCTCTCAAAAGATTCGCGAAAGTATGTCCTGAATCTAAGACGGTAACTGTAAATTCAGTGCCCATTACTCCAAAAACGGCAGTAGGAGTGACTACCTGAAAAGAGGTTCCCTGTTTCTGCAGATTAAACCATGATTCTCCCACCTGAAGTTGAATCCCTCCATTCATCAATGTCAAAATTGTATTTGATTTTACACGGAAAGTACTTCCGTCATTAAAAGACATTTCAACCCGTGTATTATCCTCAGTTTTGATTTTATCATTAACAGTCACACTATATGGGTTACCAATTGACAATTCTGACCATTCATTTTCTTTATTTTTTAATAGACTGCATTTACCCCTTATTAATTTTACTAAAATAACAGATGTTTGTTTGGCTTTGAATGTTCCTATAATGCTATTCCCGCCATCCATAATAGTAAAATTCCCTTCAATTTGATTAAGGTCACTGTTTCTGCCAGCTTTACCCTGCATGGTGAAATTACTCTTCTTATAGGTATCCCTTTCCCCGTTTTCAAAAGCTTCGAAAACAATAAACCCGTTTCCTGTAAAATTATCACCATTCAAACTGCCATCCCCTGAACCGGATTCTCTGACATAATTGTTAGCTTTATTTCCAGTAGGTGTCATTTTATTATCAAAAACTATAGTAGCACTTTTATCCGTTATTACAATTCTACAGTTGGTATATTCATAGTTCATAGGCGGATTGGCAAACTTCATTTCAAGTTCGTACGTACCTGTATAGGTTTGTGCGGCTAATAAACCTGAAATAAAAATTCCAAGCGCAGTAATAACTATTTTTTTCATAGATTGGTTTCTTTCCACAAATGTACTATTTCGATCTCACCCACACATCATAACTATAAGTAATAGTTTTCTTTTCGCCTGCATTCAATGGAACTTCCCAACTAACTTCAGTGAAAGGATTCAAACCATAATATTTCCCGGTTTTCTGTTACTGTTCGGCTGGTTCTAAATTTTCAAATGCTAATAACAACTGATGGTTAAAAAAAAATCACAGTAGGCCATCAAATGAATTGCAAAAGTATAGAATTTTGCAATTGAAATGGAGACACTACCTGGTTACATACT
>CAISZK010000297.1 GCA_903889915.1 uncultured Bacteroidota bacterium | reverse complement strand
GATGAATAATATTCAACCCCTTCAGGGTTGTTGTACCCCGGGATTATTTTTACTATTCATGTTAAATCCCTTCGGGATTTTTTGCATAGTGAACGCGTTGGAAAACGCGCCCGAACAATGTAAAGTTGCAATGCGAACGCGTTAGGAAACGCGCCCGAACGAAGTGATTGCAGACGATGAATAATATTCAACCCCTTCAGGGTTGTTGTACCCCGGAATTATTTTTACTATTCATGTTAAATCCCTTCGGGATTTTTTGCATAGTGAACGCGTTGGGAAACGTGTCCGAACAACATCTGCAATATTAAACAGGTTTACTTTCTCAAAAGAAATTTCTTCATTGGCTTCCAGTAATATTGTTTCCAACCCTCTTTAAGTTCTTCGACTTTGTGTTCAGGGATGTCAGTTTGCTGAAAAATTAGTTTTGTTTTATTTCCAACCTTTTCGAAAAGGAAAGTGCAAATGCTGAAATGATCGTCGGGCCAGCCATCCTCGGCAAAATGCCAAGCCTGAACTATCTTTTTTCCTTCAATCAATTCGATGTTGTAACCATGACAGTATCCATCAAAAATGTTGAATTTGCCATTTATTTTATTGCTCATTTTTACAGCAGTGCCTGTAAATGCTGCATGCTTCTTTTCATCCATGATGAGATTATAGACATCTATCGGAGCAGCTTCAAATGTTGTATTTTGTTTAATGGAACCTGTTTTCATAATGTTGTGAGATGTTGTTATGGTTAGACTTTTTGAATTAATTTTTGATCTGTCACAAAGTTAATCAAATTTTCAACTGAAGTCAAATGAGAGGTCTTGCAAGGCCGCAATGTATGCAGGGAGAAAAAATCACTCACTTGCATGTCCATTACTGATCTGAAGATTGTAAATAAGAATTGCAATGAGTCCAAAGAAATAAACGCCCATTTGCCTTTCGAGCATAGATTCGCTGAGGAAAAAAAGAATTATAGCAATGCTGAAATACAATCCCTCATCCATCCTGAAAACCCTGCGGAATATGATGAAGAGGCAGGCAAGGAAAACCAATAAAGCAAATATTCCATAATTGACGCCTTCAGACAAAAACTGGTTATGCGGGTTGAAATTACGTTGGGTACTCATTGTCCAACCCTGCGAATTGTAACAATCATTTAGCTTTTCCTGGAAATGCCGGCTGCCGGTACCAGTCCAAATGTTGTCGGAAAACACTTGCAAGGAACAATGCAGTATCATCATTCGCTGAGAAACGGTATTTTCATCCAGTGAACCTGTGGTAGCTGAGGAGCCAATTTCGCTAAACCTGTTTTTCAGTGAAGGAAGGCAGACAGACAACAGCAGCATCACCGCCACAACGGAAACACCCATTGAGAACTTTCCTTTTAAAGACAATTTGCTTTTGATGATCCATACCAAAAGAAAAACGGCAGCTGTGATGAATGCGATGCGTACTGCCACTAACAAAACAGCAACGAAAAGAAGAGCAGCCAAAACGTAGCAGGACACACGAAAAGCTGTGGATCTTGAATCAGAAGCAAAGCATAAAAAACATGCAGAGGTGAGTGCAAAAATTGAAAAATATGTAGGGTGCAAACCGGAAAATTTTTCGAAAGAATCTCTGAAAATAAAAGCGCCATTCTCATAGGCAGTATCGGCAAACGGTATTCCTTTTATGAACACCAATGAGAAAGTATAAATGGTTAATGCGACTACAGAGAAAGAGAAAATTAAAAATGCAAGTCTGTAATTTTTAAAACCTGTGACCTTCATAAAAAGTGGAATGATCAAAGGTGCAGTGAAAAATAGAATCTTTTTTTCGAACTCAAAACGGGCAGCGGGATTGAAGCCTGAGATGCATAACTCAACCAGGTAAGGAAGGAAGGGAATTACAAAAACCAGGTTTCGGAGTATTAGTTTGCCTACCGGAAAAGGTT
Organism: uncultured Bacteroidota bacterium; assembly: GCA_903889915.1. Lineage (GTDB taxonomy): Bacteria > Bacteroidota > Bacteroidia > Bacteroidales > CG2-30-32-10 > CAISZK01. Next base: position 7,736 of record CAISZK010000297.1, on the reverse strand, counting down.
TAAGAAAAAAAGAAAATAAAGTGAAAGCAGCAAGAGACATTAACAGAATATTGGTCACTTTGAGGGGTAAAACCGGAAAAGTGAACAAAGCAAGAAAAAACGCGGTTGTCAGCAAGTGAAGCCGGTTCACTTTATTGTTGTTTACTGGCAATATGTTTGTCAATTTTATCATCAACGAAAGCCTTGAATTCACTGCGAAATCTCTCTATGCTGAATGGTTTTATGTTATTTTCAAAATGCTCACGACGGAACTCTTTATTGTTGTTGTGGAATTCACGAATGGCGGCAACCATGTTGTCAACAGTTTTTTGATGGAAAAAAACACCTGTATCAGTGTTTACAGTTTCTTTATATCCACCAAGTGAAGGAATGATGACCGGAGTGCCGTAGGACTGAGCTTCGACGATTGAAATTCCGAAATCTTCGGTAGCGGCTGCCACAAAAGCTTTCGCCTTGGAGATCTTTTTTTGTTTTGTTTCATCATCCACATAACCAAGGTAGGTTACATTCGGAGGCAGATTTTTCAGAATTTTTCTTCTCATAGGCCCATCCCCTGCTATCTCAAGTTTTAGCTCGGGCATTTGACGAAAAGCTTCAACAATGAGGTCAACATTTTTGTAAGTAACCAATCTCGAAACAGTGATGTATTCATTGCTTCTTTCACCAAAAGTAGTCTTCATTTCAACATTCACCGGTGGGTAAATGACGGTGCTTTTACGGTGGAAAAATTTTTGAATACGGTCCTGCACAAAACTTGAATTGGCAATAAAAAAATCAACCCTGTCACTGCTTTTCAAATCCCATTTACGCAACTTTTCAAAGAAATATTTCAGAATAGATTTGGCAATGGGAGATTTGGTTACGCGCAAATATTCTTCCTTTAAATCCCATGCATAACGTGCTGGGCTGTGACAATAAGAAATGTGCAATTGTCCTTCCTTTCTTTTCACTCCTTTTGCAACACAGGATGAAGATGAAATAATGATGTCATAGTCTTTCAGATCGAGGCTTTCGATAGCTTTAGGGAAAAAAGGAAAGAGGGTGCGGTAGTTTTGACGGACCAGTGGAAAATGCTGAATAAAGCTGGTGTGGGTTTTTTTACCAAACAAATAATAATCCCGGTTGGTTTGATCAAAGAAATCAAAAAGGCAAAAAACGTCCGCTTCAGGGTAACAATGCAAAATTTCCCTGACGACCTTTTCAGCCCCGCCGGCTTCGTTGAACCAATCATGAACCAAAGCTATCTTTGGCATTTCCTTTCGTTTTTTTAAGTTAGAATATTAGCCGTTTTTGAGATCATTTACGACCTCAAGTAATGCATCAGCCGAATTGTCAAAATTAAATTTATTTTTCAGATTATTGGATTCAATTGTTGATAATGGGTGAAAATATATTTTTTCCAGAGCCGAACGAAACGAATTTGGCTCATCAGCAACATAATATAAAGGAAGTTCGCCAAAAGATTCTCTGTACAAAGGCAGATCCGGAAGGATGACAGGTGTGCCCAAAATGAGTGCTTCAAGAACCGGGATACCGAAACCTTCATAGCCGGATGGGAAAATAAGTGCATCCGCATGTTTCATAAAAGTATAATACTGCCTGTCGTCAACATATTGGAACAAATGCAAATTTTCATCCTTTGGGAATTCAGTTTTGCTATAGATATCATCATCTGCCCCAACGCCTACAATGTGATAGTTTCTTTTTTTCAAATCGGCTAATTGAGAAAGGATGAAAGTCGTGTTCTTCCTGGGATTAAAGACACCTGTCAAAAATAAATATCTGAAAGGAAATGGCCGTTCGTCATTAAATTCGATGGAGGGAATTCCATTGGGAACTACACCGATCTTTCCAGTTGAAATTTTAAATTCAACACTAATTTCTTTTTTGATGAACTCAGAAACGGTAAGTATTTTGAGTGACCGGTGGCATAAACGCGGTATGAGAAAATTATACCAGCGCCTGAACGATGAACTGAACCACTGGTTGTTTTTCAGAAATGCAAGATCGTGAATGGTGACGATCTGGTTTTTTACCAGCAAAGGAGCAGTGTTGCAAAAGTTGATAAGCAATGATTTTTTATGAAACAATAAAAAGAAAGGGAGCCATATCTGTTCCCAAAAGAATCCATTGCCATAACCTGTTTTTTTTACTTTCAGTCCATAAAGATCCTTTGTGTTGTTTGGACAAACAACGACAATCTCAGTGTGTTTTTTTTGTAATGCAAGTGAAATCCCAAGCGCATATTTCTGCACGCCTGTGGCTTTTTGACAAAGGAACCTGCCATTAATAAGTATTTGTAAAGGTTGATACATCAAGCATTTTTCCAGGACACAAAGCTATTGTTTTTTTGAATTCAATAAGGTAATGAATAGAAAAACTCAAAAAGAAAGTTCATTCATTAGCTTTAATGACACATTCAATAGTTTTCTATCAACAGGCAATTAATATCAGGCATAATTATTGTTAACAATTACTGAGAATTTTTAAGAAAAAATCGAATTAAAATATTATTAACTTTGCAAAAAAATCCCTGTATGAAAAGAACAATTTATATTCCGGTACTCATTGGAGTTCTATGTTTAGCTTTGGCTTCAGCATTTATTTTCAATAATGATAAGGCAATGTCAACATCAACAAAATCCGGAATAAGTGTAGGAGATAAAGCTCCTGAAATTTCAATGAAAAACCCTAATGACTCATTGATTTCCTTGTATTCTATCAAAAGCAAGCTTGTATTAATTGATTTCTGGGCTTCATGGTGTGGTCCGTGCCGCGCTGAAAATCCAAATGTGGTGGCAGCTTACAAGAAATATAAAGACACAAAATTCAAAAAAGTAAAAGCTAAAGGATTCACAGTTTTCAGTGTCTCGCTTGACAAGGAAAAAACTGCCTGGAAAAACGCAATTGCAAAGGATAGTCTTGCATGGCCGTACCAGGTAAGCGACCTTAAATTCTGGAGTAATGCTGCTGCTGTAGCCTATGGAATTAACTTTATACCTTACAATTTCCTGATTGATAAAGACGGAACAATTCTTGCTATCGGACTCAGAGGCTCAGCTCTGGAAAGCAAACTGGAGGAGTTGAAGAACGAGTAGTAGAAGCAGTGGCAGTAGCTGTGGCAGGAAATAGTAGCAGTTTATTTTCGCTGATACTTACCTATAAGAATTCCTGAGGCAAGAACGTGGTCTTTCATCAGACCTGTAACAGTGTCAGCAGTGGCTCCTGCTTTCAGATTCAACAAACAATCAAGAGCAAAGATTTTAAAGAAATATCTGTGTGTTCCTCCGGGAGGACAGGGACCGCCATAACCTAAAGTCTTAAAATCATTGGTACCATTCAGAGCTGTTGAAAGCACAGTTTCAGTTGCAGGAACATTTTCCGGCAAGGAAGTTGTTGACAAAGGGATGTTGTATAATACCCAATGCAACCACGTCTTTGCAGGAGCATCGGGATCATCACAAATCAGAACATAGCTTTTTGTACTGTCAGATCCTTTGCTCCAGGAAAGCGGAGGCGACACATTCACTCCGTCGCATGTATATTTCGAGGGTATCATTCCTGATTCAGCAAACGCTGTACTTGTGACTGTGATTGATTGTTGTCTGGTTTCTGATTTGCATTTCATAAGTATAGTATTTGAAAATCCGACAGTGATAAACAAGCACACTGTTGATAATAACAGGTTTTTTCTTTTCATGAGCTTTGTGTTTGACAATACAAAAATAGGAGAAGTTTGGGAGAACTTTATTAAAAAGAGAATAATTTTTCCGGCTATGGAGGTTAAATTTGAGGAAGGTATTTACTTAAATCAAGGATTTTTGTGCCCGAATGATGCCAGTTATTAAGACTTTGTATATTTGCCCAATTTACAAATCCCGGAAAATCGAGGATTATTGTACATTTCCTTTAAGGGTAACAGATAAGAAGGTATGAAGAAGATGAAAATATTTTTTTTAAAAAGCTCGACACCATTGACCACTGTGCAGCTTTCATTGGTTTTATTATTGTTGGTAACAACAGTCGTTATATACTTTCCTTCATTATCGGGCAGTTTTAATAATTGGGATGATTATGTGTATGTCACAGGTAATCCGCATTTGCAATTGACTAAAGCGAATATCATCTCATCCTTTTTTCATGGCGAAAATCATGGGATGTATTTACCGTTGACAAGTCTGACATTCTCGTTGAATTATTACTTTGCAGGATTCAACCCTTATTCATATCATGTAGTGAATTTACTGCTTCATCTGTTCACCATTATCCTTGTCTTTTTATTTATTTACAGGCTCAGTCGCTCGTTTGAAGTCGGCTTCATCACTGCTTGCCTCTTTGCAGTGCATGCAATGCAGGTGGAATCGGTAGCTTATATTGCCGGACGAAGGGATATACTTTATTCGGTTTTTTTCATTTTAGCATGCATAACCTACATTAGGTATATGGATGGCACAAAAAGGAAATTTTATTTTTACACATTGTTGTTGTTTGTCTTGTCCTTATTTTCGAAGGGGCAGGCAGTTTCATTACCGGTAACCCTGATAATACTGGACTTTCTCAGAGGCGAAAAAATATTTTCAAAGAAACTGATCATTGAAAAAATTCCTTTTTTCATTCTATCGTTGATTTTTGGGATCATTGCATTTAAGGTAAAGAATACAACTTCAGATTTTAGGGTGACGGCTGATATCATTGGCAAGATCCCATTTTATGAAAGAGCAATATTGGCTTGTTTTGGATACCTGGTTTATGTTTTAAAACTTATTGTGCCCTTTAGTCTTTCAGTTGTTTATCCATACCCGGTAAAATCAGGACAGGCATTGTCAGCAGCATATTATTTGTACCCTTTACTGCTTGCAGGTTTGCTGATTTCAGCTTATTTAATTTCTAAAAAAGGAAATAAAATCCTTGCTTTCGGGTTGCTTTTCTTCAGCATCAATATTTTCTTCGTGCTTCAGCTTGTACCCAATTCTTATGGCATTATTAACGAGCACTATGTTTATCTTCCTTCCATAGGATTGTTTTTCATCATCGCTTCGGCATATAAATGGGTTTGTGAACACAGAAAAAAATTGAAGAGCACAATGATTTTTATTCTCACTGCTTACCTGATATTTCTTTCTGTTTTTTCATTTAGCAGATGCAGTGTTTGGAAAGACAGTGTTACGCTTTTCACGGATGTTATAAATAAATATCCCGGCGATCCGCTGGCGTATGTGGAAAGGGGCAATGCGAAAAACGACATGAAAGATTATGCAGGTGCAATCCGGGATTATGATAGAGCAGTAAGGTTGCAACCCGGTTATCAACTTGCTTATTTAAACAGAGGGCTGTCATTGTATTATTTGAAAAAATATGATGAGGCTTTGGCTGATATGAATGAAGCAATAAAGATCATTCCGCATAGTTCAATTGCACATAACAACAGGGGCATGATTGAGAACGGGCTTAAAAATTATCAGGACGCGATCACTGATCTGAATGAAGCCTTGCAGATTGATAAAGATTATGCATTCGCTTATTTTAACAGGGGCTATGCATATCTTGGTTTAAATGATTTTGAAAATGCACTGATGGATTTCAACAAAGGGATCGCATTAAATGACAACAATCCGCAATCGTTCCTGAACAGAGGTTTTGCAAAGCTTTACCAAAAAGATTATGAAGGAGCATTGAAAGATTTTGATCATTCAATAAAATTAAAACCTGATTATCTTGACGCTTATGTGAACCGGGGCACTTTAAAATCAAACTTTCTGAATGATTACCAGGGCGCGGTGAATGATTTTTCGGAAGCCTTGCAGATCAGTCAAAGTTCCCCGATGGTTTACTTTAACAGGGGTGTAGCAAAGTACAAATTAAATGACTTCCACGGGGCATGTGTAGATTGGCAAAAAGCTTATGAACTAGGCGATACAGCGGCATCTAAAACAATTCAGCAATATTGTAAATAATTAATGTACTTTTGGAAATTAATCAGGTATATGAAAAAAACAATCAATGCACTCACAACAGTATTTGTCTTACAGTTCATAGTTATAACTTCTTTCAGTTTTGCACAATCCCCGAATTGGCTCTGGGCAAACAAAGCAACAGGCAGCAGCAATGATTTTGCAAATGCGATCACTGCAGATGCTTCAGGAAATTCTTATGTTGCCGGACAATTTAGCAGTGCTTCTTTTACAATTAACTCTACTTCACTTACGAATACTGGTGCAACGGATATTTTTATTGCAAAATACAATGCCGGCGGAACAATGCAGTGGGCAAAAAAGGCAGGTGGGTCAAGCATTGATATTGCTTCTGCAATTGCTGTAGATGCTTCAGGGAATGTTTATGTAGCAGGATATTTTAACGGCTCAACCTGCACTTTCGGTAGCACTTCATTAACGAACACTCAAAATTTATACTCTGATATTTTTCTCGTAAAATATAATTCAACAGGGACTGTACAATGGGCCAAGAAAGCAGGAGGAACAAGTAATGACATGGCTTATGGTGTCACCGTTGATGCTTCAGGGTATGTTTATATCACCGGTTCTTATTCAAGTCATACCTGCACTTTCGGTACGGTTACGCTGACAAATACCGATACTACTACAGCAGATATTTTTCTTGCAAAATACGATTCTAATGGAAATGTTCAATGGGCAAAGGGTGCAGGTGGAACAAAATTTGACAATGCAACTTCTGTAAAAGTTGATGCCTCAGGTAATATTTTTATCTCAGGTTACTATTACAGTTCAACAATTTCATTTGGCACCACTACACTGACAAATGCCGGCTCCACAAGTTATGCTGATATTTTTCTGGCAAAATATAATTCAAGCGGAACAGTTCAATGGGCAAAAAGTGTAGGGGGAACAAGTAATGATGAAGCAAACGCTGTTGCATTAGATGCTTCAGGGAATATTTATCTGGGTGGCTGGTATAGCAGTTCTTCCTTGCATTTCGACACTATCACATTGACAAACCCTGTTGGCTATTCAAAAATTTTTCTAACAAAATACAATCCAAGCGGAACTGCTGTGTGGGCAAAGACAGCCAAAGGGGCAGGTAATGACAGGGTGAATGGAGTAGCTATTGATTGTAGTGGCAATCCATGCGTGGCCGGATATTTTCAGGGAGATTCAATCACTTTTGGTACATCTTCCATAGTAAGTTGGGGGCTTGAAAATATTTTTGTTACAAAATTTGATGGCAATGGGAATGTTCTGTGGGCTAAAAGCGCAGGAGGTACGAGCACTGATTATGCAACATCAATTGCATCTGATGCATCAGGGAATGCCTATATTGCTGGAGCATTTCAAAGCCCGACCATCAGTCTTGGTTCAATCAACTTAACGAATGCAGATAATACAAGCAGCACGTTTGATGCTTTTGCAGCCAAAGTTGTTTTTTCGGTTTCTACTACACAAACGAATGTTGACTGCTACGGAGGCAATAGTGGAGTGGCTACTGTGAATACTTCCTGTGGAAGTTCAGCTTATACTTATTTATGGAACACTACACCTGCTCAAACAACTCCGACTGCTATAGGTCTGGTCACAGGAAATTATACTGTAACAGTTACTGATCTGAATGGTTCAACAACCACAGCAAGTGTCGCCATCACCCAAACAACCAATATCAATGTAAATAATCCACAGGTAATTTGCAATGGAGACAGCTATACCATCAATGGTCATGTTTATACAACTGCAGGAAATTATTATGACACACTTAACTCAGTTCAT
>CAISZK010000296.1 GCA_903889915.1 uncultured Bacteroidota bacterium | reverse complement strand
GCTGGTTTGAATCATTCCACTCGCAGTTTGAATCAAACCAGTGCTGGTTTGAATCGTTCCACTCGCAGTTTGAATCAAACCAGTGCTGGTTTGAATCATTCCACTCGCAGTTTGAATCAAACCAGTGTTGGTTTGAATCATTCCACTCGCAGTTTGAATCAAACCAGTGTTGGTTTGAATCATTCTACTCATAGTTTGAATCAAACCAGTGCTGGTTTGATTCAAACCAGCACTGGTTTGGAGCAAAAAATCAATGGTAAAAATTCGGGATCAATAACATAAAATATTACAGTTTTTATGGTTCATTTGGAAAAAGGGAGGCTTTTAGCAGGTTGTTTTTTATTACAGAAAGTACACTAAAAATGTCCCGATGGCGGACATTTTTAACACGGATTTTCAATCCCACATCTCTTCTGATTTCTATCCTCTTTTTTTCTAACCTCTGTTTTCAAACTTTTCTCTTCACTTTTATTCGCCGGTAGTGTTCGTTTCTTCTGTAATTATTCCTTTTCCAAAAAGTGTAAGGAGTAACGGGGTGACTTCGCCCGGTTAAAAAGTCACCTGTTTATCCGTTTGTAATTACTGGCTGGGTGACAAGAAGAAGTGGCCCTCTCAGATGATAAAATTATTTACTCAATTCAAAATTTCCACAACCGTAAATCTTATTTTCTTATATTTGTAGCTGCATTTTAAACATCTTTTTAAAGCTTCTGTTTGGTAGAGATTTTAATGAGATCATAACCAATATAAAACATTCAAATTAAACACAATAATGAAAACATCAGATCAAACTAACAGCGAAAACCGTGATTTCAGCACCATCAGTCCTTCAGCCAAATCCTTGTTGCTGATGAAGGGGTGCACCAACATTCCATTTGCCCGCCGCACTGCCGAACTGATTGAATCCCCAAACAAATATGTTCCTGATTTCAACAATAAAGACCTGACATTCTGGGCACGAACCCTGCATTTTGAAAACAGGTACTGGAGCATAGATCAGTTGATGGAGAAAATACCTGTGAAAAACGTTCTTGAACTGTCGTCAGGGTTTTCATTCAGAGGCCTGGAAATGGTCAGGCAAAAAGATGTTTACTACATTGATACTGATCTAACCAATGTCATTGCTACAAAACCTGAATTCATGAAAGTTTTTTTCAATGAAGGCTATGATATGACAGGAAAATTAGACATGCTTCCTTTAAATGCACTGAATGAAAAGCAATTTAATGAGGTAGCAGACAGTTTTCCTGAAGGAGAGATTTGCATTGTCAATGAGGGTTTGCTGATGTATCTGAGCACAAAAGAAAAAGAAAAACTATGCAGGATCATTCATAAGATACTACAGAAGCGTGGTGGTTACTGGATCACAGCCGATATTTATATCAAAAACAAACAGGATAAACTAAACCTGATATTGGATGACAAAACAAAAGAGTTTTTCGAACAACACGAAATTGAAAAAAACCGTTTTGAAAGTTTCGAAGAAGCAGAAAACTTTTTCAAAAAAATGGGTTTTGTGATTGATAAGGAAGCAAAAGTGAAACGATCCAAGCTGAGTTCGTTTAAATATTTTATGAAATGTGTTTCAATAAAACAACTCGTAAATTTGCGAAAAGCAGGAAAATTTCAAACTACATGGCGTTTGAAAATTGCTGATTAATCAAGACAGGAAACAGACCTCAAAGACAATTGAGTGTTGTTACTTTTTTTCCAGAAGTTCCCTCACCAACTCTTCAACTTCAATGAGTATTTCGGGGTATTTGGCCTGAACTTCGGGAGTAAAATCATCGCTGAAAACCATGTCTTCCACAATTTCAATGCCTATAATATGCACATGTTCAGGTGAAGGAATGTTCAGTTTTTTACCAAGTTTCAAAGCATTCAGGAAAGAAATGTCGTGAATATTTGAGATGTGTGTAGTTTCCTTAAAATCATCAGGGGCAAAGAGGTAAACAGTGCCCGGAATGCCGTTCAACGTTTTGATGGCATCAATAATGATGACGGTTTTGAACGGTTTGAGATATTCAATAATTTCCATCCCGCCTATTGATAAAGTATCAAAGACAATGTTTGGAAAAGAAAATTTATTTTGAAGGACTTTAGTGATCTTTATTCCTATTCCGTCGTCGGTCAGAATATCATTACCCATTCCAAGAATAAGAATTTTTTCCTCTTTAATTTGCATCGCTGTTCAATTTTGCGCGAAGGTAGGCAATTCCGGTGAAATTAGAAGTTGGATATTGGATTTTGGATTTTGGATTTTGGATTTTGGAATTTGGAATTTGGATTTTGGATTTTGGAATTTAGATTTTGGAATTTGGATTTTGGATTTTGGATTTTGGAATTTGGAATTTGGAATTTTTCCTACTCCACTTTTTCAAAAGAACCAACACCGGAAATATCCTGTTTTACTTTTGGATTGCCTTTGTATTTAACTGTGGCCGTACCGGAGATATCCACATCAAGCTTTTGTGAAACATTCAGGTTTGCCTTGCCAGCACCGGAACTTGAAAGACTGCATGTGTCGGTCAGCAGCCCAAATGCATTGATCTCTCCCGAACCGGAAATTTCAGCATCCATATCCCCTGCCCTGCCCTTCAGTGCAATCGTTCCTGATCCGCTGCAACTGAGCGAAAGTTTTTCAACCGAAATTGCAAAATGAATATCAGCAACCCCGCTGACATCAATAGCAAGCATTTTGGTTCTGATGGTGTCCACATTTTTCAGATCAACAACACCTGAAAGCGAAACACTCTTGATATCAGGGGTCGTGATGTACAATTTCAGAGATTTTGAGTCACAAATAGATTCTTCATTTTCAACGATGAGTTTTTTATTCTCCACCTTTGTTTTAATAACCGATTGTAGGTTATCATCGGCCTCAACGATCAATGAAGTTGTGTTGCCCTGTATCAATATCACCTCATAGCTGCCGGAAATATCAATCGCGTTGAAACCCGTGACTTTTCTGTTCTGTTTAACAACTTTTCCATTGCCTCTTTTACAATTAAAATTCAGACAACCTGAAAATAAAAGGGTGCAAAAGCCAAGAAGGAAAAGGGGTTGCAGGAATGAAGTTAGTTTAAAAGATTTCATCATTAATAGTTTGGTGGGATTTAAAACACAATGGATATTTCACAGTTAAACAATAGTTAGTTTAAAACCTTTGGCAAAGATATTGCTTTTTAAATTTGAGCACACTCCGAAAAGTCATTTTTACCACAAAAACACTAAAGCACAAAATTACACTAAAAAACAAATTATTAATAACACATCTTTTGTGGTTTTCGCGTTTTGGAGTTTTAGTGGCAAAATAGACTAATCGGAGTTGACTAAAAAAAACTAAAGTCTCTGGCAAGCTTTGATTATCCGGCTACCACAGGATTTAAATCCTGATGAACCATCCGTCATCTGTGCTTTTATGACGGAAACCAATTCATTTTTTAAATCAGGTTCAACTTTGGAAATGTGATAAAGAATTTCCATTGCATAAACCTTTACAGCAACCTCGGCAGTGGGCGAAGAAAGTTTATCGAAACTAAAATTAAGCAGCGAACAAAGGGTTTCTTCATTTTTAATGTTCGTATGTCGTACCAGAAGTTTTAAGAAACAACGCTGCACTCCCTGTATTTCAATGGCAGGCAGTGCTTCAATAATTTCCGGGTAAAATGGTTTTACCAGTTCAGGTCTTTTAAAATCGAGCTTTTCAATCGTATTTGCAGCCCTCATTGAATACTGGTGCTTGTTTTCCAACGCCAGCTTTAAGATCAAAGGAATAATCTCAGGCTTTTGCATAGCCACATTACCTGCGTGGATGGCTGTCAGTTTTGAGCTGTCGCTAAGAAGTTCCATGATATTCATGCTGCAAATTTATGGAGATTATTCAAAAAAGGAATATTGACAAAGAAAATGTCACAATATTCATCAATCTACTGTGAAGAAAATTTTCATTTTTTGCTTCCGGCAATTAAAATAATGTTTACATTTGATGCCATTAATGAAAAAGGCATTTTCCATATTATTCCTGCTGGTTTTTCTCTATAACATGGCCGGTTTCTTTGTTATTTTCAAAGTTGAGCAATACTCGGCAAAGCGAGAGATGAATGCCTATATCAATAAGAACATCAGCCTTCCGGAAATTGAAAAAGTCGTTATTTCAAATGCAGTTATCAACACAGGAGCATCGGGTTTCAGGTATCTGGACGACAACAAAGAATTCGTGTTCAACGGGCGGCTTTATGATATTGCACAATCAATGAATGATGGCAGCAACACCGTGTTTTATTGTATCAATGACAAAAATGAAGAACGGCTCATTGCCAAATTCAATGAACATCTGCAGCGAAATAATGACCAAAATGTCCCTGGCAGAAACCAGACTGAGAAGTTGGTGAAAGGTATGGTAAAAGAAGCTCTTCCGCATAATGCTACAGGTTTGTTTACACTGACGGAATCAAAAATAGTCTTTAATGAGAACCATCAATCTTTAGTGAAACAATACATCCCCCTGTTCACGCCTCCTCCCAAAGCCTAACAGCAAATTTTATTTCACTTATCATTTTTTCCGTGCCCAGACTGCAATATAGTTTTTATTGCGTTTGGATTTCCGGTATGCCTGAAGCAATATCATTAAAAAGAAACAATGTTTATGATTTGCTGCAGACTTATCAGAATTAAAGCATTTGGTGAAATTAATGGTAAGCTTTCAATCAATTATTTCTTTAATTTAAAAATCAAAAAAATGAAAAAAAATATTATTATGCTGTTCGCTTTGCTGCTTGTCTTTGCACAAATGACGCAGGCGCAGGTTAAAAAAGATTCATTAAAAGTAATAAACATGAACGAGGTGATCATTTCAGCTTCAAGAAACAATGTACCACTGAACCAATTGCCTTCTTCAATTTCGATCGTAAACCCGGCACAGATATCAACCACCAAAACCATTGCTGCCGACGAAGTATTAAGACTTGTTCCCGGAGTAAAAGTTGATAATGGAACTGACGGTTCAAGGGTACACCTGTACATTCGCGGACAGGGTGTATTGTCAGAAACAGGTTTCAGAGGAATCGCTGTTTTCATTGATGGCATTTCAGTAAATGATCCCGGCGGGTACTGCCCCGATCTGTATGATGTGGATTGGACAACCGTTAAAAATGTTGAAGTAGAAAAAGGACTGGCAACTTCATTATACGGGGGCTGTGCAACCGGCGGTGTGGTAAATATAACTACCCAAAATGGCGGCGACAAACCTGTTAATGAAACATTCTACGGTTCCGCAGGTTCTTATGGTTTCTGGAAAACCATGGATCAGGTTGATGGAACAATAGGCAATGTGAACTACAGGATTTCATATTCACATGATCAGGGTCACGGTTATCGTGCTCACCAGGCTTTCATGGGTGATAACTTTAGTGAAAAACTCAATTGGACTCCTTCAAATAAAATAAAAGTAACCCAATTGCTCATGTACACCAATTATTTCAATCAGAATTCAGAAGGAATGAACCTGGCAAGAATAAAAGATTCAATCATCGGGCTACAATCAAACAATATGGGATGGCAGGCTTCAAACAACGATGCTGTTCCCTTCAACGAATTTCACCTAACTCAGCGTCTCACCGGAGCCACTGTGGTCAATTATAATTTTGCAAAAGGACAGGATATTACTCTGAAAGGTTATTACAGGATGAACAATTACAGGGAAACTTCCAATGGTGGCGACGACTATAAACCTTTTATCAACCCTGGTGTTACTGCTCAATACAACCTTACTTGCGGAAAAGAAAATCTAAAAAATCATTTTAGTCTTGGTGCAGACTTCCAAACTGAGAGGACAAATGAACATGAATATGCAGTTCCCGGTGAATATGAAAGAGATTCAGCAAGGGTTGAGGGAAACAACTATGACGGTCATTTCAGCCAACAGAGTTTTGATCTCAACACCATACTGATCAATCAGATCATCAAACAAAGAAGTTTTGGTGCTTATGCAATTGACAAAATTGACATCAGCAAAAAGCTTTATGTTACTGCTAACGGACGTTTTGATTATGTCTATAACCAGGTGATCAATGATATTCCAATGCCGGATTCATTGTCATTATCAGGAACAAGAACTTTTAAGCAGGCTACCTACAGTATAGGTTTGGCTTATGACGTTTGCAAATATGCGAACATCCATGCCAATTACGGCACAGGATTCCTCGTACCGACAAACGACGAATTATTCAATAACCCAAGTTTCTTTGGTGGTTTAAACACCTCGATCAAACCTGCACAATCAAATGGTGGAGAAATTGGTGTCAGAGGCGATATTGGCAAACAATTCTATTATGATATTACCGGCTTCACCGAAACTACCAAGAATGGATTCTATCGTTACAGTATTCCGGGAAGAGGCAATAACACTGCATTCTTCGGCAATATCGGTGAAAACAAATACGGCCTCGAAGCTTTTGTTTCATATTCTCCTGTTAAATCAGTAGTGGTGGATGCTGCTTACACTTATTCTCATTTTACCTATCCTTCGGACAGTCTTGTAAAAACTCATTTCATTCCTGAATGTCCTCAACACATGTTGACAGCAGAAGTTGAAGTGAAATTCCTGAAAAATTTCACACTCACGCTTTCTACAGAATATGAGTCTAGCTGGAAACTTCAGGTTTATGACTCACTTTATTACAATTATCAGATAGGTGCAACATATTATCAACCGGGCAGCACTCAAAGCTCAACGGTTACAGCTTATGATAAAAACAACAATCCGCTTAAATATGGCTTCAACATTTACAACGCCAATTTATGCTACAACTGGAAATTAGGAAAGCTAAAAGGTGACATCAGTGTGTATGTGAAGAATATTTTCGGACAACATTACTTCGGCTTCACAGAGCCTAACAACGGTGCTGACTACAACAGCTATCAACCTGCACCGGGAAGAGAGATATTCGGTAGTCTGAAGGTGAAATTCTGATCTAATAACAGGGAGAAAAAAATCCGCTGTTAATAAGACATAAAGGTATAGGGTATAAGGATCCCAGGTCTCAGCCTAATCTCCTTATATTTCTATACCTTTTTCTTATAATACCGTTAATTTCCAAAATACTTTTCGCAATCAATTACTCAACTATTGAAATGTTACTATATTTGTAAAAAATTACAATCATGAACGGAGCACATCTTCATCTATTATTAAGCCATGTAGCGCCTATTGGCGGATTTTTCACGCTTCTTTTATTCATCTTTGCACTTATTCAAAAAAACAAAGAATTAAAACGAACAGCATTATGGTTTACTTTCTTCACCGGCATTTCAGCCCTTGTTACTTTTATGACAGGCGACAGTGCCGAAGAAATCGTAAAAAAAATACCGGGAATATCTGACACCCAAATTGAATTTCATGAAATGATGGCCATGTTCTACCTGATATCTCTCATTGTTGTGGGAGTAATGGCAGTTGTTGGATTATTCCTTTCGCGTGCATCCACTTCAGTTCTGCACAAATTCACGGTCATCGTCTTTATTCTTTTATTGCTTACTTCTTACCTTGCTGTGATGACTTCACTGACCGGAGGAAAGATCAGGCATAGTGAAATTGAAAACACAATACCGGCAAAGCCGCCAGTAAAGTAAATTGAGCGAATTGTTCTTCTTATTTCACAAACCTCAAATTCTGTTTTATTGTACAATTCAGAGACGCCATTGTGGTCTCTTTGTAACACCATGAATAATTCTCAAGCAATATGAACAGCCAGTTAGAAGTTTCTCTCAATCTCACCAATCAAAAGATCAAATTTACCGGAAAAGCAAGATCGAACCCTGAGATCGTAATGGATTACTTCCCTCCTTTTGGGGATGGTGAAGGCTACACAGGACTTGAGCTACTCCTGATGAGTCTTGCTTCTTGCAGCGCAACATCCATTGTTGGCTTGCTGAGAAAAATGAATAAGGACATCAGGGGTTTTTCAGTCAATGCAAGAGGAATAAGGCGGGAACAACACCCAACTTCGTTCCATACCATTAACCTGGATTTTGTTTTGAATTCTGACAATACTGCCGATGCCGATCTTCAAAAAGCAATCAATATTTCGGAAGAATCACTTTGTCCTGTCTGGGCGATGTTGAAAGGGAATGTTGAAATTATCACTGGATTCAGGATTGAGAAATAAAAAAGAAATTGATGGAAACTGATTGAGATGAGCAACTGTCTCTATTCATTATTTCTTTAGTGCCATTTAAAAATCTTCAAACCTGTTACAAAAAATACGATCCCGATTGTTGTCAGGATTAAGGAAGAAACAGCAATTTCAGCAAATCCTCCACCTTCAATAAAAATACTTCTGATGCCGTCAGCAACCATGGTAAGTGGAAGTTTTTGAATAATCATGATACCCCAATCCGGGAAATTGTGGTAAGAGAAAAATATTCCTGAAAGTATCATCATCGGCATCACCACGGCATTTATTAACCCGTTTCCGATCTCGGTTTTTGAAGTTCTTGATGACATAAAAATTGCTATTCCTGAAAAAGCAATATTGCCTGCAATAAAAATTGTGAACAGTGCAGGCAAATTCCCCTGTATCCTAATATCAAAAGCGAAAGCGGCAAAAATGAAAAGCAGGAATGATTCAACAAAATTCATCCCTACCCTTACGGTGATCATGCCAATCAGGAAATGTGATTTTTTCATGGGTGTTGCAACCATACGACGCAGAAGTTTCTTAGACCTTTTCTCGATCATTGAATAGCTCAATCCCCACATGCACGACATCATGATGCCCATAGCGATGAGTCCGGGAATCAGAAAATCAATGTATCTTGTTCCTGACAGTGTAAGTGGTTTTATCTGGTCAGCGTTTTCTTTGTCATTGCTTCCGGAGAGAAGAATGTAGCTGAGCTTAGCATCACTGTTGGCAGGGTCGAAGTGATAGTCAACTTTGCCATTAGTTTCCTTCATGATCACATTTACATAGCCCTGTTTAAGCCATATCATGGCATTGTCCCAGTTTGTTTTCAGAAAAATAAAAGTGGTGTTGCCCAGTTTGTCATTCAGCAAAGTGTAGGTAAATCCTGCCGTTCCGTCAACCACGGTATCTCTTGCTGCAAGGGATGCATCTTGAAAATACTGTTTTAGAGAAATGCTGTCATGATGTAGGGCTGAAGATGATTTTTCTTCAATGATCGCTACCTTTCGCACTACATTTACTTTTTGTGTAAAAGCAAGTCCGAGACCAACAGACATCAGTATTGGGAACAAAATTCCCCAGAACAACACACCCGGTTCCCTCACTATTTCTTTAAAATTAGTGATGATCAGTTGAAGCAGTTGTTTGTATCTGAAAAAACTATTCATGCAGATGCCTCCCTGTTAAAGATGTGAACAGGTCATCGAGTGTCTTTCGCTGACATTCGAGATGTTTGATGCGCAAATTATTTGTATGAAGAAATCCGAGGAATTCAGGCAGCTCATTTTCCAGTTGCGAAAGCACCACTTCTCCCCTACCCGTCACGGCATCCCATTGAATGTTGAACCGTTTATTTCCTATTAAAAGCTCAGGTGAAATGTGCACTTCCTCCAGTGTAAAATTTACAATATTTTCGCCATTGTTGTCTTCCAACAATTGTTTGAGGGTTCCTTCTTTTAATATTTCCCCGTTATCAATGATCACAATATAATCACAAAGTTGTTCGGCTTCTTCCATATAATGCGTTGTGAGGATCATTGAAGTGTTTGATTTCTTTTTCAGGTCAAGCAATATTTCCCACACTTCGCGGCGTGCAAGAGGATCCAATCCTGTTGTAGGTTCATCAAGCAAAAGTATTTTAGGGTTGCTGAGCAACGCAATGCCAAGTGAAAGCCGCTGACGTTGCCCGCCCGAAAGATTAACGACATAAGCTTTTCTTTTTTCAGTCAGCCTGATGATGTCCATGATCTCAAGGCAACGTTCAACAGGGAGATTGTAAAAACTTGCAAACAATTTCAGTGTTTCAAGCACTGTCAGCTTATCGGTGTAATAAGTTTCCTGTAGCGAAAGTCCAATCAGTTGGTGAAGTTCGTTTTCGTTGCCTTTCCACTTCTTGCCCATGATAAGTATCTCGCCTTTATCAGGTTTCTGGATGCCTTCGATCATTTCCACAAGAGTGGTTTTGCCGGCGCCATTGGGTCCAAGCAAAGCCAGAAACTGACCTTCATTAATGCACAGGTCAATTCCCCTCACAGCCTTTACGGTCTTGAAAGATTTATGAACTCCTTTGACTTCGATGACGGGTTTCATGTGTAGTTTGAAAAAAGATATTGGATGTTGGATGTTAGATGTGGGATACTCCCTTTTCAATTCCCAAATACCTATTTACCTTCCTTCGTATTCCTTTCTTTATTGGTTTGCGAAATTAGAAAATAAGTTTGAATTCTCTTGGCGAATATCTATTGCCGTCAGTTTTAACTGACGGCAACAAAGAATAGAGTTCTTAGGCTTAAGCCACATTATAAGAAATTTTACTTTGAGTTTATTTTTCTATATTTGCATTATGAAAGTTCATCCTGACATATTGGGACAAATAAAAAGAATTATCCTGGAGAAAGAACCCACAGCAAAGATCTATCTCTATGGATCACGTGCAAGAGGTAAATCAAAAAAAGATTCAGACTGGGATTTGTTGATTCTTCTTGATAAAGATAAAATTACTTATGAAGTTGAAAAGGAATTAACGCACCCTCTTTATGATTTTGAATTTGAATCAGGCGAGGTAATAAGCCCAATGATCTATTCCGAAAATGAATGGAATTCAAAATATAAAATTACACCGTTCTATCATTTTGTAATGAAGGAGAGCATGCGGATATGAATTATAATTTGAATATCCGTTATTGTACCAGTTTGGTTGTTTCAAAATAAAAAAAACAAAACGAAAATAAACCTTATTTGACACTTTTTAAACCTTAGTAGTAAGGGTAAACACAGGCATTTCGACCTTATGACCTTATTGTTCCTGAAATAAGGTAATAAGGTTGATTTTCTTGATTTTTACATTTCTACTAAGGTTGAAAATAAAAAAAAATAAGGTTATTCGAAATCAATTATTTTGATTTATTAATAACAATTCAGTGACTTTTATACTGGTATATTGCGATTAATCAAAATTCCAATCACTATAAAAAATAATGCTAATGCAAAATTTCAATAATTGAAAAAAATATTGCAATTTTCTCTACGTAAATAAAAGAGAAAATATGCTCATCTTCTTTTCTGTTTTCTGTCTTATTTTTCCATCTTCCCTTCTCTCTCCCATTTACCGATTAAAATTTCCATGACACCTTCCGATTTGCTGGCGTTGTAGATTTAACTATTTTTACTCAGGAAGTAATCCGCCAAAGCTTCAATTATTTTAATACTTTTGCGTATTCAAAAACAATTAAATTATGAAAAAACGTTTCATTTACTCAGCGATCATTGTTGCAACAGCAGCATTCGCTATCACATCATGCAAGCATGCAACAAAAGAAGCCGAAGCGCCCGATGCACTTGTGTCGCACATTGACTCGACTATCAAACCCGGCGATGATTTCTTTCTTTATGCAAATAACAAATGGTTTAAAAACAACCCTATTCCTGCCAGCGAACAAAGCAATGGCCTGTGGCAAATGATTGGCGACACTATCAATGCTCAGATACGCCATATCTGCGAAACATCATCGGCAACCAAAGACGCCGAAAAGGGTTCGAACAAACAAAAGATCGGCGACTTTTTCTCTACAGGTATGGACAGTGTAAACCTGAATAAAAAAGGTATTACCGATTTGAAAAGCGACCTCGATGCCATTGATGCTATCAAGGACATCAACGGAGTTGTGAAAGAAGCAGCATACATACACACTGTTTCCGGCTCTCCGCTGTTTGGTTTTGGCGTAGGCCAGGATGATAAGATCAGCAGCAAATACGCTGTTTTTGTTGCACAGGGTGGACTGAGTCTCCCCGATCGCACGTTTTATGTTGACAACGACGAAAGGGCTGTAAGCATCCGCGCCAAGTTCATCACGCATCTTAAAAACATGTTTGAGATCATGGGTTATGATGACGCCAAAGCAACTGCCGCCGCTGATAAAACCATGAAACTCGAAACTGCAATTGCCAAAACATCGCGCAAACGCGAAGACACACGCGACCCATTGGCAAACTACAATAAAATGACTTTAAAGAAACTTTCGGAATCAACTCCTAACCTCGACTGGAATATTTTTATCAAAGAAGTGGGTTTGAAAAATGTTGACACCGTTGTTGTGGGTCAGCCCGAATTCCTAAAGGCTTTGAATGGCTACCTGAAATCCTATTCAATTGACGAATGGAAAGATTACCTGAAATACCAATTTGTCAGAGGCCTTTCCCGCTATATGGACGACAAAACTTATAAGGAAATTTTCAGCTTTTATTCAACAACTCTTCGCGGGGTTAAAGAACCCAAACCAAGATGGAAACGCGTAGTTGAACAAACCGACGGCGCACTGGGTGAACTGATAGGCAAAGTTTATGTTGACGATTATCTGCCAAAAGGAACCAAAGAAAAACTGGTTGAAATTGGAAACGCCATTAAAACAGTTTATGCACAACGCATCAAAAACCTCGACTGGATGAGCGCTGCAACCAAGGAAAAAGCGCTGAAAAAACTCAGCTCAGTAATTATGAAAGTTGGTTATCCCGACAAATGGAAAGATCTTAGTGCGATGATCATTGACCGCAGTTCGTATGTGAAGAATGTGATTTCTGCCAACAAATGGGAGTTTAATTACATGATCAACAAATTTGGCAAAGCCGTTGACCGCACTGAATGGGACATGGAACCCCAGACCTACAATGCTTATTACAACCCATCGAACAATGAGATCGTTGTTCCCGGTTGCAATATTATTATCCCTGGTTATGAGCGCAAAATGGCCGACGATGCCCTGCTTTATTCAATTGTTGGCTCTACTTTCGGTCATGAGATCACCCACGGTTTTGACGACCAGGGCAGCAAATATAACGAACTTGGCAACCTCAGCAACTGGTGGACTCCTGAAGACAGCACCAAGTTCTATGGCAAAACAAAAATGATCGTTGACCAGTTTAACGAGTTTGTTGCTGTTGACACACTGCACATCAACGGCTCGCTGACACAGGGCGAAAACATTGCCGACCTTGGCGGGATCATCATGGCTTACGAAGCTTATAAGAAAACCGATCAGTATAAAAACAATACCATGGTGGCAGGATTGAACCCTGACCAGAGGTTTTTCCTTGGTTATGCATTCTCATGGATGATCAACGA
The DNA here is from genome assembly GCA_903889915.1 of uncultured Bacteroidota bacterium. GTDB lineage: Bacteria > Bacteroidota > Bacteroidia > Bacteroidales > CG2-30-32-10 > CAISZK01. Next base: position 32,635 of record CAISZK010000296.1, on the reverse strand, counting down.
GCGCCCCGAAGCAGTAGCAAACCAGGTGAAAAGCAACGAACATTCGCCTGCCAAATTCCGCGTTCTGGGACCACTTGAAAACATGCCCGAATTTTACAAGACCTTTGGCATTAAAAAAGGTGATAAAATGTGGAGAGACGAAAACAAAAGGGTGAAGATCTGGTAGAAGAAAACAGAGAATCATTCAATAAAAAAAGACGGGGCAGATGGCTTCGTCTTTTTTTTTTAAGATTTTGTTCAAAGTTTAATGTTTAAAATCCATCTATCCATTGATTTTCACAACCCTATTCACACTTTAACCGTCAACCACAAACCTCAATATTATACAAAAACATCTCTGCAAGATTCACTAATGCTGATGCCAAAATGATTTATACTTAAGCAAAAATCATTTTGGCTTCAGCATAAACCAATAATGCGTCAGCAAGATTAGATATTGCCTCAGCAAAAACCAATCTTGTCTCAGCAAAAATCATTTATGCTTCAGCAAAAACCGATAATGCATCAGCAAAATCAATTGTTGCTTCAGCAAAAACCGATTTGGCATCGTCATTCCCCTATTTTGCTGAGGCATTTTCCGGTTATACCTCAACTAACTGTAGTAATACCTCTACATTATATCATAACACCTCGTTCACATTCTCTTTTCTTTTATCAAAAATAGAATGGCAAAAGTGTGTAATTTATTTGTCTTTCACAATCAAGGCTTTTGTTTTAGAGAGCGAAAAAAGTTACTTGCCTTCACTCCTTGTTGGGAGGTAAGGCAAACAATGTCTTTTGCCTTCACTCCCTGTTAGGAGGTGAGGCAAACGAAGTCTTTTGCCTTCACTCCTTGTTAGGAGGTGAGGCAAACGATGTCTTTTGCCTCACTCCCTGTTAGGAGGTGAGGCAAACGATGTCTTTTGCTTTCACTCCCTGTTAGGAGGTGAGGCAAACGATGTATTTTGCTTTCACTCTTTGTTGGCGTTGATTTCCCAAAAAGTTATTTAGATTATCTTCATTCAATAAAAATCAACAACATATCATGAAGAATTAACACCTTTCTAAAAATTGTCAATTCTATTCAAATTAGTAACTTTGCATTAAAGTTTTTGATTATAGCAACCTTTAAATTGAAAAAAATATTATTATACAGATTTGCGGAGACTAATGACAAGTCTTTTCTTGCGGTCATTAATACGATAATTGAAACCAAAACAGAAACCACAATTTACAATACCACTCCTGGACAACAAAAGAAGATCAAAGAAGGTAAAGAACAAATTGCCAAAGGAGAATATTTCACAAATGAACAGGTAGAAATGGAAATTGACAAATGGATAACAGAGAAATAAATCAACAACACCAATCGAAGCTATTATTTATAAAGGCATAGCATGAACCGAATCATATTTTTGATATTAATGCTTTCTTCATTAACTACTTTTGGTCAAAAAAGATTTACCACATACTACCAAAATTATTATCGAAAAAAAAACCGAGACACTACAACTTTTCAAAATGCTTATACAATAAATCTTGAAGCATTAATCTTTAGAGACGTTAAAATTACTTTTACTCATAGAATAAGTAACGAGAAATACTTCGAGTCAATGCTTTCGTATAGCATACCTTATGGAGAGAAAAGTCGAATTAATGATAATTACTCACTGGGACTTTATGATCCGTTTTTTTATTACGGAAGAGCTCAGATTCGGGTGGGTTTGAAAAAATACTTAACACACCGTTATTATCTGGGATTAATGTTCTCATATAGTTATGGACATTTTAATAAAGGAGACGCCTCATATCAGGATGATGGATTTCATTATGTCGTGACACGTAACAAAAATGATTTTGAATTATTTTTTAAAACAGGATGGACACTCGAGCATGAAAAATTGTTAAAGGATTTTTATCTGGGCATTGGTTTCAGATATAAATTGTTAAGTGATGAAGTTTATGAAGACTTGTACAAGGATTCAACATCTCCTTTACCACATCCTGCATACCCATATCATGTTAATCATTCATACGGTATTATTACATTTCATTTAGGTTATCAAATTGGATATTGTAAATGAAAAAATAATAAAATCTATCCCCCCCCTTCCCAAATTATTTATTCCCATTTCTTATAGTTTTTGTACATTTGTCCTCTATGCTCACAGCAACAAAAAAAGATAAAGCCAAAGTTGTAAAAATAATTGAGGAATCTTTCAAAGGAAACCCTAGTGTGACGTGGGTTGTGAAGAACGACAGCAAAAAAGACAAACGACTCAAAGCCCTTGCTGAATATCTTTTTGATGTGGGACTGGCAAAAAAAGGAGTTTACCTTTCATCGGACCATAATGCAGTGGCCGTTATTTTCAGGTATAACACCAAATTCAACAAACTTTTGGTTCTCTATCATGAATTGCGGCTTATGCTGAGGGCAATTGGTTTTCGCAAAATACCCGAAGTGTTGAAGCGTCAGGCCTATCTTAAAAGTCAGAAGCCGCCTTCAGGAAATTTTCTTTACTTCTGGTTATATGGCGCCTCCGACGAAGGCAAAGGCCATGGCGGCGCTTTTGAATTGCAAAAGGATATTTACAAACTTTCGAAGGACCTGAAGTTGCCGATCTTTCTCGAAACCACAATTCCTCAGAACAGGATAGTTTACCAGAGATTCGGTTTTGAAGTTTATAACACATGGAAAGTTGATGAACAAGGAGTCAGCGTTTGGTTTATGAAAAGAGACCCGAAGTAAGGGTTAGTTGTTAGTTGTTTGTTGTTTGTTGTTACTACCACTGCCACTCCAAATTTCCAATTTCCAATTTCCAATTTCATTTCCCCTTCCGCATTCATTTTTTCACTACATTTGCAGGTTTATTTTTAGGAGTGCAGGGGTTATGGCAAAGAGTGATTCGGATAAGTACGAAGATAAAGAGGTGGCGTTGTTGGTTGAACGTTTTGAGGAGATGCTCAGAAGTGGTGGTAGTCAGTATTTCGATGTAGAAGAATTTGAAGACATTATTGATTTTTATTTCGTTTCCGACAATTTAAAGAGAGCACTCAGAGCTGTTAAAATGGCTATTCAACTGCATCCTGAATCCATTGGATTCATACTTCGCGAAGCACAGTTTTATGCTTATACTGACAAGATACCGAAAGCTATTGAGGTGTTGAGACGTGCCGAGAATATGGAACCTGACAATCAACAAATCTTCCTTATAAAAGGTGCCATTTATAGTCAGACCAAGAAACACGAAAAATCAATAGAAGAATATAAGAAAGCGCTGAAAAATGCTGACGATATTGAAGACATTTATCTCAGCATTTCTTTTGAATACGAAAACCTGGGCCAATGGGATACTGCTATTGAGTATCTAAAGAAAATTCTCGATTCAGATCCTGATCATGATGCCGCTTTGTATGAGATTTCTTTTTGTTTTGAGAATGCGGATAAACTTGCAGAATCTGTTGAATATTACAATTCATTAATTGACCGGAATCCTTATTCGCAGGTTGCCTGGTACAACTTAGGGATTGCCTATAACATGCTTGAACTTTTTGAAAAATCTGTTGATGCATTTGATTATGCAGTTGCAATTGACGAGAATTTTTCTCCGGCATATTTCAACAAAGGCAACTCACTTATCTGTCTTGAAAGATATAATGAAGCCATCGAAGCCTTTGAAACCACACTTGCTCTGGAACCCGGTGACGCTTACTCATTTTATTATCTTGGAGAATGTCATGAGAAACTGAAGAACTACGATTTGTCACTGGATTATTATCAAAAAGCGAGAAAGATTGACGATTCAATAGCCGATGTGTGGATGGGCATTGGAAGCGTGCTTGATGATCAGGGAAAACCCGCAGAAGCATTGCCCTACATGCAAAAAGCCTGCTCACTGGATCTGAAAAATTCCGAATTCACATACATGCTTGGCGATATCCAGGTAAAGCTGAATATGCTTGACGAAGCCATTGAATCTTATGAAAAGGTGAGCGAATCCGATTCCAAAAACGATGAAATATGGCTTGATTATTCGGATGTTTACAAAAAAAAGAATAAGCCGGGTATTGCTTCAGAAATAATTCAAAAAGGAATCAACATTCAACCTGAAAATGTAAGCCTGCTATACAGGTTGGCAAATTATTTAATCCTTGACAGGAAAGAAAAAGAAGGTTACATAACTTTAGAATTGGCATTACAAACTGACTACAATAAACACAATGAATTTCTTGAATATGATCCGGCATTATCAACAAATCAGCAGATAATGGATCTTATTGAACTTTATAAAAAATGAAATAATACTACACCAATGAAATCTCTTCTTAATTATATTCCGGACAGACCTTGCAAACCAAGAAAGAGCGGAGTAACTATGGTAATGGATAAAGGACTCAGCATTCGCGAGACCGAAGATTTTATAGCAACGGGCGGCGAATATACTGACTTTGCAAAGTTGGGTTTTGGAACTTCTTTCGTTATGAGCGAAAAAGATGTGATGACAAAAATACAGTTGTATAAAGAGGCAAACATAAAAGTATATTTCGGGGGCACACTCTTCGAAGCCTATATCATCCGCGATAAATTCAAAGAATACCGCAAGCTGATTGAAAAATTTAAAGTTGATGCTATTGAAGTTTCTGATGGTTCAATTTTAATGGAACAGGACGATAAATGTGAATACATCAAAAAATTATCAGAAGACTATACAGTCCTTTCTGAAGTAGGCTCCAAAGAAGCAGGCATCATTACAGCGCCTAACAAATGGATATCAATGATGCAAGCTGAATTGAATGCCGGCTCCTCCTTTGTAATTGCTGAAGCAAGAGAAAGTGGAACAGTTGGAATCTACAGGCCAAACGGGAATGCACATGTGGCTTTGGTGAACAAGATCGTTGCAAAAGTTGACCAGGACAAGATTCTTTGGGAAGCTCCCCTGAAATCACAACAAGTTTGGTTTGTAAAAATGCTTGGGGCCAATGTGAATCTCGGAAATATTGCACCCAACGAAGCAATTCCACTTGAGACATTACGCATCGGACTAAGGGGCGACACTTTCTTCCAGTTTCTGCCGGAAGAATTCCAGAATTTGAGAATTAAACCAGATTCAAAGTAAAAGATCCAAGTTCCAAATTCCAAGTCTCAAATTCCAAATTCCAGGTAAATCTCAAATCAAAAATCTTAAATCATAAATAAAGTATGGGTATAACAAAATTTCTGGTTCCTATCATCACAGCATTTATAGGAAACATCGGCTATGCCGGCATTTTCATTCTCATGGCACTCGAAAGCATGGTGGCTCCTGTCCCCAGCGAAGCAGTAATGCCTTTTGCAGGAATGTTGATCGCAGGAGGACACTTTTCTTTTATCGGAATAGTTTTTTTCAGCACACTTGGCAGTATTGTGGGATCACTGATTTCATACTATGTGGGTTATTATGGTGGTCGGCCACTGGTGGAAAGATTTGGGAAATATTTATTGCTCGACAAACACCACCTTGACCTTACAGAAAAATATTTTCAGAAAAAAGGCGACCTTACAATTTTAATTTGCCGTTTTATACCTGTCGTAAGACATCTTATTTCCATACCGGCAGGGATGGGAAAAATGAAAATCTGGAAGTTTTGCCTTTACACCATTATAGGTGCAGCCTGCTGGAACGCCATTCTGACTTATGTCGGCATCACGCTGAAGAGTAACTGGGATGAAATTCTAAAATACAGCAGCGCCATTGATATGGTTGTTGTAGTTGGACTATTCCTCATCATTGTTTACGCAGGCTATAAACTTTACAAGGCAAAAGTTAACAGTAAAATTCGGGCATAGAGTTATTGAAGCGTGATAGTATAACGGATAGAGGATACTCTTAATTTCAGCCTATCCTTACTCAAAAGAATATCACATTCCTTTTAACTGACGCCAACAAACTTCAATAAAAATTAAAGATACCAGGGAATGATTCAATATGGATTGATCGGTTATCCACTCTCTCATTCCTTTTCCGCGCAATATTTTTCAGAAAAGTTTTACAGGGAAGGCATTCATGATGTCCGTTTCGAACTTTTCCCCTTAACAGATCTGAACAAACTTCCTGAACTGATCAAAATCACTCCGGAATTGCAGGGTTTGAGTGTAACTATACCCTACAAGGAAAGTGTAATACAATACCTGAATTCTATTGATCCTCTTGCTGAAAACATAGGCGCTGTCAACTGTATCAGGATTACACGAAATGAAGACATTTCACTCAAAGGTTTTAATACTGATATTTTCGGATTTGAAGAAAGCCTGAAACCACTTCTGCAAAAACAACATCAGAAAGCAATAATTCTTGGAACAGGGGGAGCTTCGAAGGCCGTTGCTTTTGTTCTAAAAAAACTGAACATTCAATTTATTTCTGTAACAAGAAACACTAATAAATCGCCAAATGCTTTAAACTATTCGGACCTGACAAAAGATATTATTTCATCACATACCCTTATCGTCAACACTACACCTGCGGGCATGTTTCCCAACATAAATGAAGCGCCAGAAATCCCTTATCAGTTTCTAACAAACGAGCATTTATTATTCGACCTGGTTTATAATCCTACAGAAACTCTTTTCATGAAAAAAGGAATTGAAAAAGGAGCAACAGTAAGCAATGGCTTACAAATGCTGTATCTTCAGGCTGAAAAATCATGGCAAATCTGGAATGAAGAAGAAACCAGAAAATAGAAATGCGAAGAATACCTTTATTTTTTACTCATCAAATTCCAACCGTAAAATAAAAGGAACAAAAACCACACACCGAAAATAATTCCAGCCACACTTTTCTGGCTTACCTTGTCATCAAAGAAATTTATGACATCAAACAAAATTGCGACTGCTCCTGCTACAACAAGAAAATAGAACAAAAAATTATCGAGAAAGGTTTTCCTGTATTTTCTAAACTCTTTTTCCTCCTTCTTTTCCTGCTCAGCACGCGTTTGTGCCCGGTAATATGATTCGTAAGTAGCAGCCCTCCTTCTCGCAGGTTCAGGCTTGATACCCGTTGTTGTTGGATATTTTAACTTAAAATCATACCATCTTTTCTTGTCAGGATTCACCAATACCTGATATGCCTCATTGATCAGCTGGAAAAGAACTTTGGCATTTGGATTATTATTGATATCAGGATGGTAAAGTTTGGCTTTGGTCCTGTAAGCTTGCCTGATCTGTTCAGGTGTAGCCGATGGTGTCAAACCTAATATTTTATAATAATCCGTTTGCATGGTCTATTTGAATAACGCAAAAACCCGCCAAATATTATGTTCTTTTCCCTGATTTTATTTGGGTATTTAAAAATTCTTCAATTGACTGATAAATGTAATCGAGATCATCATTGCTTATGCAATATGGTGGAAGGACATAAATAATGTTCCCAAGCGGGCGAAGAATAATTCCTTTGTTTAAAAAGAAAGCATAAGCTTTATCGCGCAAAGAATTCAAATAGGATGTGTCTTCATCAGCATATAATTCCAAAGCTATAATAGTACCTTTTTGACGAATGTCAAGGATAGACGAATGATTTTTGATCTTCTCAAAAAACACTTTATGCTTCTCTTCAATTCTTTTGATATTTGCATAACAAGAAGGTTCCTCATACAAATCCATACTTGCAGTTGCAGCAGTGCAGGCAATGGGATTGGCAGTGTAAGAATGGCCATGATAAAGAGTTTTTGTTTTATCATCCGAAAGAAAAGCATCAAAAATTTCTTGTGAACAGGATGTTACTCCCATTGCCATCACTCCACCTGTTATTCCTTTTGAAAGACAGAAAATATCGGGCTTCTCAGCAATAATATCAGTTGCGAAAAAATTACCTGACCTGTAAAATCCTGTCATAACCTCATCGGCAATGGTAATAACATGATTCGCTTTACAGAAACTGATCATCTTTTCCAGTATTTCGGGTTCATACATGATCATACCACCGGCACCCAATACAAGAGGTTCAAAAATAAATGCAGCGATATTCCCGGATACAACTGCCTTCTCCAATTGTCTGAAAGAATCGTTTTCTTTCAACTTTACAGGAGTGTCAATAAATTCCACATCAAAAAGAAACCTGTTAAATGGTTGTGTAAAAACGCCACGTCCACTCACTGACATTGCTCCGAAAGTATCGCCATGATATGCATCCCGAAAAGCAATGATCTTATTCTTCCCGATCTTTTTATTTTCCCAATATTGAATTGCCATTTTCAATGCTACTTCAATGGCTGTAGAACCATTGTCAGAAAAAAATATTTTTTTCTGGTTTGCAGGCAGGTGTTTCAGCAATCGTTCAGCAATCTCAACTGCTTTGGGATGCGTAAACCCGGCGAAAATTACATGTTCGAGTGTATAAAGTTGTTCTGAAATTTTTTCAGCAATATATTTGTTTGAATGTCCGAGTGTGTTCACCCACCATGAAGAAACAGCATCAATATACTTGTTTCCTTCCTCATCAAAAAGGTAAGCCTCCTCCCCTTTCACAATTCCAATCACTGATGAATCTTTCATTTGGGTGTACGGGTGCCAGATTATTTCACGATCGCGTTTTGTTAGATTCATTTCATTAATTTTGTATGGCTAAATTAATATTAAAAGTGAACATGAAGAAAAACATTTTCCTCCTCTTTTTTACAATGCTTCTATTTAATGAAGTTTTTGGCCAGACTGCAAATGACATGTATGATTCTGCAGTGGCTAAAATGAAACGTGGCGACATCAATGGCGCCATTGTTCTTTATACGAAAGTTGTGGTACAAAGCCCTTATTATTATGATGCATGGCTCGACAGAGGCCGCTGTTATGACACATTGAATAAGACTGATCTTGCACTGGCAGACTATAAAATGGCTATTCAAAAGAAACCCGATTATTACCAGGCATTTTATTACAGAGGAAATTTTTATGTTAATCAAAACGATGATAAATCTGCAATGGCAGACTATACAAGTGCAATTACAATAAAGCCAAAATTCATTCCGCCATACCTGAGAAGGGCTGAGATCTATGTCAGAGAAGGAAAGTATAAACTGGCAATTGCTGATTATACTTCTTGTATTACGCTAAAGCCTGACAGCGCCCGTTATTATTATTTGCGTGGTTATGCTGATATGAAATACCAAAAATCAGATCTGGCAATTTCCGACTTTAGCAAAACCATTCAATTGAATAAAAATTACGCAAACGCTTATTATTACAGGGGGCTTTTGAATGATTCACTTTTAAAAACGACTGAAGCTATAAAAGATTTTACTGCTGCAATAGATCTTAAAATTGCAGATGAGAAAATTTATTCAAGTCGGGCGAAAGCTTATTTGACGAGTGAAAAATACAAGGAGGCAGCAGCAGATTATACTGTTCTGATAACCACTTATAAATCGAAAGAAGCAAAAGACTTTCTTAATCGCGGAATATGTTATGACAATTTGGGCAACTATGATCTGGCAATTAAAGACCTCACAAAAGCAATTACACTAAACTCAAAGGACGAAACTCCTTATATCTACAGGGCTTTGGCGAATGAAAAACTCAAAAAAACAACAGGTGCAATAGCAGACTATAACAAGGCCATTACAATAAATCCGAATAATGGATTAGCATACGAGAAACGAGGCTCACTCTATTTTGATCAAAAAAAATATACACTGGCACTGGACGACCTGAATAATGCAATAAAATTCAAACCCACAGCGGAAGCTTATTACCTGAGAGGCGCCATTAAAGACATGAACAAAGATACTGCAGGTGCATGTGCCGACCTGAAAACTGCTGCTCAAATGGGATTAAAAGAAGCTATTGAACAATCTGCGAAGATCTGTAATTAAAATCTCAAAAAAGACTGTAATAAAAAAATGAACCAATTATTGCATCACTGCACTTGCATTTACAGGAGTTGATCCAATTGCAGTATAGATTTTTTTGTCTGAAGCATAGTCCAGATAATTGGACGTACTGTTCCAATTAACAGCAGCAGGATAAACTGCAAGATATACTGTCTGTGTGGGAACGAGGTCTGTCATTAGATAAATGTTTTGAGATTTCACATTAAAAGAAAATGTGGTGCTATTAGCAGCAACCACAGGGTTGGTAGGATCATAAGCATATAAATAATTTGCAGGAACTGATGAAACGTTCGCTGTTGTATTAAAGAAAACTCCAACAGTTCTGGGCTTGGTATCCGTTGAGTTTACAGTACCGGTAATTTTAATATAGTGTACAGGGTTCGCTGCTGGAAAAGCGGTGTCTTTGGCTGTGACTGAGATTACCGAAAATGTTGGGACTTGTGATAAAGCTGCATCCCTGTCTAATGTTCCACCACCAGTAAATTGTAACCCCTGAATTTTGGATGCGCCATAATTACCACCAGGTCTTGATGTGATATTTATATCATAGGTACCTGTAGTTAATGTCAAAGAATATTTTCCATTCAAATCTGTACGAATTGAGTTTGTCCCTACCTGCAAAAGTGATGAATCCTGGGGAGTGTATATTCTATAACCATATTGATCATAAAGCTGCACATATCCTTGTAAAGTGCCGGAAAGATTTGGACCTGTTGCACCTGTATTACCTTGTGGTCCTGCAGGACCAGTTTTTGTACAAGAATTTAATGTGGCAATGATAAATGCAAGGAAAAGGGTTGGTAAAATGGCTGTCTTTTTCATAGTTTAAGTTTTTTGATAAAATTTAACTTGGATAAAAAATATTGGTTAAAGATTTCGGATTAATTTGATCATTCAAAATTATCAAAAATTCATAAGACTTAAGAGATGATAAAAACTTTTAAGATGTTATTAACAAAAAAACTTATTGATCTTTGGAAAGGAAAAACCTATGGAATATCTAGTACGCTAATCCTCTTTTGACTCAGAAGAAATCATCACTGATCAATAGTCCGCATGGGCCCAAATTAGATTGAATTCATCATGCGTAACTCAATTTATTCTTGAACAAAAAAAGGGGATTCAAGAATAACCTTATTTTGTCTTGTTTTCTTTCATCTCTTTTGCACCGGGAGGCACATCATGGGTGATCCACATATTGGCTCCAATAACTGCACCTTTGCCAATAGTAATGCGTCCTAACAAAGTCGAGTTTGAATAAATTATCACGTCATTTTCAACAATAGGATGGCGAACAATTCCTTTGATTGGTTTTTTGTTTTCATCCAATGGAAAACTAACTGCACCCAGAGTGACACCCTGATATAACCTGACATTATTGCCAATAATGGCAGTTTCACCAATCACAACACCAGTTCCGTGATCAATGAAAAAATATTCACCAATTGAAGCTCCCGGATGTATATCTATGCCTGTCTTCGAATGAGCCATTTCAGAAATAATTCTTGGAAGTAATGGCACTCCCAACTTCAGCAATTCATGTGCAATCCGGTGATAGGTCAGTGACAAAATACTTGGATAACAAAAAATAGTTTGGGCATAATTCATAGCGGCAGGGTCGCCATTGTAGGCGGCAACAACATCAGTTGCAAGATTTCTTTTTATTTTCGGAAGCTGCAAAATAAATTTAGAAGCCAGATCAACAGCCTTCACTTCACAACCTGCGCAATTTTTAGAATCATCACTACAATCAAAGCAAAATCCTCTTTTAATTTGTTCTGAAAGCATTCGATAAATATTATCAATATCGGCACCCAAAAAATAATTCAACAAATCACCACTAACATTGGAATGTCCGAAAAAACCTGGAAAAATAGTCTTTTTCAAAAGCAGCATGATTTGATCAACTTTTTCAATTGAGGGCATTTCCGGTGAATTATGATGCAGCCAACTATATTCTTTGAAGTTGTTTAGTTCTGTAACAACAGAAGCAATCATCATTTTGTAATCAGAATGTTTTTTCATTTTAGTCAAATTTAAACAGATCCGTACTTAAATACCTTTCTGCTGTGTCGCAAACCATAAACACTATCATTTTGCCTTTATTTTTGGGTCTCAAAGCAACTTGTTTTGCAGCCCAGGCAATAGCCCCTGAAGAAATACCACATAGAATACCTTCATCTCTAATCAACCTTTTTGCTGAATCAAATGCATCTTCATTTGTAACTGTGATTACTTCATCAATTACATCCCTATTCAATATTTGAGGAATAAACCCAGCTCCAATCCCTTGTATTTTATGAGATGAAAATGTTCCACCTGACAGTACAGGAGCGTTTGCCGGTTCAACAGCAATTGTTTTTAATGCCGGCTTTCTTGATTTCAAAATTTCCCCAACACCTGTTATTGTGCCTCCTGTACCTACACCGGAAACAAAGAAATCAATTTTACCATCAGTATCATTCCATATTTCTTCAGCGGTGGTTTTTCTGTGTATCCCGGGGTTAGCAGGGTTATCAAATTGCTGGGGCATGAAAGAATCCTTTATCGTTTTGCGTAGTTCTTCTGCTTTTGCGATAGCACCCATCATTGCCTGAGGGGCAGGAGTCAGCTCCAATTGTGCACCAAATCCTTTGAGAATGTTGCGTCGTTCCATGCTCATACTTTCGGGCATAGTCAGTATAAGTCTATACCCTTTCACTGCACAAACCATAGCCAGCCCAATGCCGGTATTACCACTTGTGGGCTCAATGATCACGGTGTTCTTTCCAATCAAGCCTTTTTTTTCCGCATCTTCAATCATTGCTAAGGCGATCCGGTCCTTGACAGATGATGCAGGATTAAAGAATTCTAACTTCCCATACAAGCTGCCAAAACAACCATCTGAAAATTTGTTTAATTTTACTATCGGGGTTTTACCGATTAACTCTAAAACACTATTTGCAATTTTCATTTTGATTTATTTTAAATGTCCATTAAAAGTCTGTTTGCTCCACAGTTTTCAATCATTTTACTGAAATCGTTCATAGACTCCGTAATAGCCTTATAAGATTGTGTCGGATGAAGCTTCATTTCAAATTCTCCCCTGTCATCCAGCTTTTCAACAACAAACTGTATTGTCATTTGATGAATGTCCAAAGCAGGTTGATAGGCAAATTCTTTTTCAGTGTGGGTTCTCAACTCAGAAACAATTCCGCATTCCTTCAATTCATAAATCACCTGCCTTATTACTCGTACGGGAACTGCAAGCTTTTGCGAGATTTCTGAATCTGTCATAGGTTTCTCTCCTTTTGAAAAATTCTTTATCAGGAGATGTGTGATAAGCAAAGAAATTATTCGTTTATATCTTGCACTGATATGTGCAACATCAAGGTCGTGTTGAAATTTATGAACATTTTGGTTTGCATAAGCAATCTCAGCACCCAATAACAATGCAATCCAGCTGACCCTTAACCAAACAAAAAGTAAGGGAAGTGCAGCAAAGCTACCATATACAGCACTCACATCTATCAGTTCAAGTTGAAGTATAAAATATCCCATTTGTGTCAACTGATAAATTGTTCCTGCAATAATACCACCTATCAGAGCTGAACGGAATTTTACTTTTGTGTTCGGAATTACAATATAAACGAGAGTGAACAATACCCAGCAAATTATAAAAGGTGACCATCTTAAAAGAAAAGAGATAAATGGTCCAACAACACCAATTAGTGCATATTCATTCGACATGGTGCTAACAGCAGACGACACAAAAACAGTGGCACTGCTTGAAACTATAATAAGAATTGGAGCAATCAGCATCATCGAAAAATAGTCACTGAATTTTCTCCAAAAGCGCCGCGATTCTTTCTGCTCCCAAATTTCGTTGAAGGATTCTTCCATATTACTGAGCATTTCCATCACAGCCCACAATAATACGATAAGTCCAACACCGGCAATGAGTCCTCCCTGTGCTTTTTCGATAAGGTTGTTGGCAAATTTTATAACCATTTTTATAATCTCAACATCACCATTAAATGATTTTGTTATCTGGTCTTCAAGCTTTTTTTCAAAACCAAATCCTTTTGCAATCGCAAATGTCATGGCTACAATTGGCACTATTGACATCATTGCATAATAAGTCAAAGCTGATGCCCTCAGTGAACACTCATCTTCTTTAAAACCTTTGACAGCAAGTACAATTATCTTTAATTGTCTTACGAGAATTGCCTTGGCTTTAGGAAGGTCTTCCATTCTGATTTGCCAGATTTCATGCGTGATAAAATGATAAATCCTAGTAAAAAAGTTCTTAAATTTTCGCATAATTATAGTGGCATTAAAAAAGCCATACAATACTTTATACGTATAGTATGGCTAAAGAGTTATAGTTAAAATAATAATAAAGAGACAACAGAAATTTATTAAACTGTATGTCTCCAATAGTACAAGGGCCAAAATCAAGCCAATTTCCAGACAGTATCAATCACTGTACCATCAACCCATTTAACGACAGCAACAGGCTCATCAGTAAATTTTGCTTTATCAGGCACTCCACAAATGTCTTCTGCTTCTTTCTTTAACTGTTGTATTGTTTTAACAGGAAGCTTTGAATTTTTCATTGCTTCAATCAGGTCGGTTCTTAAAGGATTGATTGCAATTCCTCTTTCTGTAACGATAACATCAATCAATTCGCCCGGTCCGCAAATAGTGGTAACATCATCCTTTATTATTGGAATACGATCACGGAACAAAGGAACAGGAAGAATTGTACATTTTGAGAAAATGCAATTTTGCCACCCTCCTATTCCATGCAGTAACATTCCATCCGAATGAGTAACGACGTTTGCATTAAAACTCGTATCCACTTCTGTTGCTCCTAGTATTACAACATCTAACATTGAAGCAAAGTTGCCCTTGCCATGATAGTTATAGCTGGTAAACGGACTTGTATTTACATGATTCCAGTTTTCCCTCATTGATCTTACCCCTTCCAGATCAAATGTCTGACCATCGAGAATAAAATCAGTAAGGCCTTCTTCCAGCATTTGTACAAGGTATTTATTGCTGCCACCACGTGCAAAGCGTGCTTTCATTCCCTTATCACGTAAGATATCTGCAAAGTAAATTCCAATTGACAATGCAGTCCCCCCGGCACCGGCCTGAAAAGAAAATCCGTCCTTTATTATACCTGCTTCATTACAAAACTGGGCTGTCCATTCAGCCAGCAATAATCTGTCAGGGCTTTTTGTTACTTCAGTTGTTCCTGATACAATTTTTTCAGGAATACCAACTTTATCTACCTTTACTACATAATCCACATAATTCCCCTGTATCTGCCAGGGAAAACACGGAAAAGGCACAAGGTTATCAGTAACAACAATTACTTTATTGGCATACTGAGAATCTGCAAGTGCAAAACCAAGTAAACCGCAAGCAGCCGGACCACGATCACCTGTTGCATTTCCAAAGAAATCCGCCGTAGGCGCGGCAATCACAGCAATGTCTATTACTACTTCACCGTCCTGTATTGATTGATACCTGCCTCCATGAGAACGGAGAATACCCAGCCCCTTCATACCTTTTGTAGAAGTGAATCTACCCAAAGATCCATTCATACTACCTTCAATATGATGTATGGTTCCATCTTCAAGATACTTTACAAGTGGTGCATGACATTCAAAAGAAGCAGATGGCACCCAGGTCAGGTTTTTTATTCCAAGTTCTGCGGCTATTTCGAAAATTTGGTTTCCTACAAGATCACCATTTCTGAAATGATGATGAGTTGAAATAGCCATACCATCACGTAAGCCAGCTTTGATCAGTGCATCTTTTAATGTTGCTACCAATTTGTTTCCATCGGCTGGAAAATCGGAACAACTAACAATAGGAGGCGCATATTTATTACCTTCCGGGTGGTATTTACCAACGCCCATATAAGGAATCTGAAGACGACCATTAACTTCAGTAGGAACTAAACGACCTATAGCATTTTTTACAAATTTATCCTGCATTTTGTTCTTCCCTCCAATTTGAATTTAGAATACCCATTTTTATAGAAATATCAATTGTACGCTGTGCCCGCTTAACCACAGGCGGATCTATCATTTTTGTTCCTAAAGAAACTACACTAAGTCCTTTCTCTGTAGCTTCAAAAAATGCATTTACAATTTTTTTAGCTTTTTCAATTTCATTTTTATCAGGTGCGAAATTTTCAAGGATAACTTTGATTTGACGGGGGTGAATACATCCCATACCATCAAAGCCCAGTCCCTTTGATTTAATAACATTCTGTTTTAATCCCTCAAGATCGGCAATGTCAGAAAATACCGAATCTATTGGCTGTATCCCTGCAGCACGGCAAGCATTCACAACCTGGCATCGTGCATAAAAGGATTCTGTTGCTTCATTGGTTCTTTTTGTGCCAAGGTCGGCAGTGTAATCTTCAAGGCCAATAGCCATTGCTACCACATTATTTGCAGAAGTAGCAATTTCATAAGCTTTGATAACACCCAAACTACTTTCAACAATTGGCATCAACCAAATATCACCACTAATATTTCGCTTCTTTTTTATTTCCTCAATTTTTGCATTGACCTTATGTATCTGTTCTGCACTTTCGCATTTAGGTACAAGAATAAGGTTTACATTATGCGGAACAATAAAATCAAGATCGTTGAGTCCTTCAGGAACCTGATTTATTCTTACCATTCTTTCTGCTCTATAAAAATCAACACTACGCAAGGCATTTCTCACAACAAACCTTGCTTCATATTTTTTATCAAAAGCTACGGCATCTTCAAGATCAAGAATAATCCCATCAGGTTTGTGAATACCTGCATTTATCATTAGGTTTGGTGTGTTTCCAGGCAGATATAAGCGTGAAAATCTGAATTTATCTCTGGCTGTTTGATAATTATTTTGCTCTAATAATAAAGTAAGGAACTCCTTCTCAGACTTGACGACCAATTTGATTGCTGCTTCAATTCTGGCAGCAATTACAAATGGCAAAGCACCGGAGTCTTCAATGCTTAGCTTTGCATTTTCAATATTAAAGAATTTGAGAATTTCATTTGCAAGTTTAATAATGCTATCACCATACATTACTTTAACTTTACTTTCAAGGATAATTTCAATTCCTCCTTTTTCAGTAATTTCAAAAGTAATAAAGCAGTCAGATTTCACTCCTTTTCCTTTATTACCGACAATTCCTATTGTTGTCATTATACCTCCTATTAAAATTGTTTGTTAATTCCCTGGTTGTCCAAGATGAATGCCTCCATCCTGATTAACATGGATTGGAACATTTCCATTGTTTTCTTTTGATTTTGCATTTGGCTGAACAGGAGAGTTGGCACTTTTGTTTTTTTCCATATTGGCCAAAGAATCTTTTGCTCGGTGTTCTTTAAAAATTTTATCCAGAGAGTCTGATTCTTTATTTAACTTTTGAATAGCAACCATTGAATCTTTAATTCTTTTTTCTCTCTCTTTGTTATTGCCAGAATTGCACGAAACTATTGATAACAGTAGTACTCCTGCAATAAAAAAAAACATTTTCTTCATAAAATGGGTGTGAAATTTCAATGAGTAAAATTACAAAAAATCAAAAAAAAAGAGTGCACATGCACTCTTTTTTTTTCAGTAAAAATGAAATTACTTCTTAACTGGTTTTTTAGCATCAGTTTTTTTACCGTCTTTTTTTGTTTTAGCTGAATCTTCTTTTGCTTTTGCATCAGCAGCAGCTTTATCTCTAGCTTGTTGAGCAGCTAAGGTGTCAGCTTGAGCTTTAGCAGTTGAGTCAGCAACTCTTGTTGAATCAGCAATTCTTTTAGCTTCTTTTGCTTTGTCTTTTCCACCACCGCAAGCCATAAATGAAATCATGGCAACAGCGATGCATAATACGAATAATTTTTTCATGTGCTTTTTGTTTTTGGTTTAATTATGCGCAAAAGTAAACATTATTTATATTTCAGAGCAAAAAAAATTGAAAAAAAATCACTTTTTTTTCAACATTTTATTGTTAGTAACGAATAATACGATCGCAATCACTTAACAACAAGAAGATTATTGAAACAAATTTAAGCTAAAAAAAACTCGCATTTTCCACTGATTTTAATTTCACGCAATAAAATGATCAATAAAAAAGGCTATTGTAATTAAACAATAGCCTCAAAATAATTAATTCATTTAAGAAAACTCTTGTTTTCCTAAGAACTCATACTAACCTTTTTTTGTTCCACCAGGTCTTGTTCCTTTTGGAATAGGAGTAGTTGCTGTTCCTTTTGGAGCTTGATTACCACCGTTGCCTTGAGCTGGTGCATAACTGCCACCCGGTTTGTTCTTTAATTTTGCAAGAGAATCATCTTTGCGAACCTGTTTGAGCGAATCATCCTTGCGAATCTGAGCAAGTGAATCATGAGTTCTTTGATCTTTTTTTGCTGCATCAATAGAATCCTGTTTCTTCTTTGCTGCTGCATCTTTGTCTTTTTGGCTTGGTCCACAAGCAACGAATGCTACCATTCCGGCAACAACTAATAATGCTAATACTTTTTTCATGTCTTTGGTTTTTTTGGTTAACTTGGCCGCAAAGGTAATAAAAATTATATAAGCAAGAAAAAAAACACAAAAAAAAAGTTTTTAATTTTCATCAGGAACTTTTGTTTGAAAAAAAATATTACATTTGTGGCCAAATTCAATTAAGAAAAAACGAATCATTTATTAACTAAAAAAAATTATTATGAAAAAATTGGTATTACCATTAGCAGCCATCGCATTGTATTTTGGCTTAACATCATCATCATGTTCTAAAACGGACACTACACCTCCTGTTATCGCATTAACCGGACAATCTACTATGACACTTGACCTGGGAGATACATGGACAGACCCGGGTGCAACAGCAACTGATAATACTGATGGAACTATTACCAGCAGTATTGTTGTATCAGGCACTGTGAATACAAGTCAGGTTGGTATTTACACGCTCACCTATTCTGTTTCTGATGCAGCTGGTAATTCAGCTCAACAAACAAGAACAGTAACTGTAAGAAGTAATAAATTAGCAGGCACCTACGCTGTTGACGCTACAATTACCGGTGGACCTGGTGCACCAGGTTGGACAGGTACTGTTACAGTTACTCAATCAAGTACTGAATACAACAAATTAATTGTGTCAAATTTTGACGCATGGGGTACTGCTGTTTCTGTCAACATTCTTGTAAACGGCAATACCATTACCGTTCCTTCTCAACATCCATCTGGCGTTCCAGCCGGAAGCGAAGGAACTGCTTTAGGTTCTGCAGGAACTTATACAGTAAGCGGATTTGCTATTACTTCTTTGGATTATACCTGGACTTATGACACAGGTGGTCCTGCTGATGTTAGCCATGAAGTTTGGACTAAACAGTAATTCCAACATTAAAAAAAAGAGAGATACATTTTGTATCTCTTTTTTTTTGGTATTATTATTGTAACATCAACAAGAAACTACAAATTGATATGAAAAAGTCTTCACTAATATTTATCTCTGTTTTCTTTCTGTCTAATCACATATTCTCACAGAAATTGGATACTGCAATGATCAAAAACGACAGTATTCTTAATAAAATTTGTGCTCTTATTCCCAAAGGATGGACAGTTTCAACTAATGACAGTGAGTTTGTCTTTGTGCGTAAGGACTCGATCTGGATTCTAAATGAAAATAGGTTTAATTCAACAAAAACGACTGAATCCAAAAGTGACAAGCAAGAGCGAATAAAAAAAGAAGGTTCAAAAGGGACAACAATCTTAATTCTGAAATATCAAAAACGATGGAGTTATGAAAGAATTTTAGTTGCCAACAATATGAACCCCTCATTATATACTGCCATCGGACAGCTTCCCGAAAAATATCAAATTACCAACCTTTATGACAAATCTCAGAGCGTAAGAGGAAACGTAGTCTATACGGGTAGCACACCAAAAGAAAAAGCCCAAATAGCAAAGTACGAAAAGGAAAAAAAGGAACTCTTATCAAAGGTAACAAAGATACCAGATTTTAATACTTCAAACTATAGCCTGTTCACATATTCTATCAGTGGTACTAATGACAGCAATCATTCTGTTTATCCCGAGGACGCATCTCTTGAATTATTTCAAATACTTGCTTTATTTTGCGATTACGCCAAGAAATAACTTATATCATTACAAACTTTCCGGTAAAAAATCATCACAATCCTAAAGAGTGTGATTGTCTCTTTCATGATATTCCAACTTTGCTTTCTGATAAAAGGCAATATTTGATTACTTTTGTATTGACAAATTTTAAAATCTATGAAAACACTCATTATTTTCTCAGCAATACTTTTATCAGGAATTACACTGATATCCTCATGCAAAAAAGACAAAAAAGATACAACACCTCCTGTCATAACAATAAAGGGAACTAATCCTATTCTTGATCATTGCCTTCATGCTACGTATATTGATCCGGGAGCGACTGCTTATGATGAAACAGATGGTGATATCACATCAAAGATAATTATTACAACTAATGTTGACACTGCTGCTATTGGTACGTACCAGGTTAAATACGATGTTTCAGATAAAGCGGGTAATGCAGCAACAGAAGCTATCCGCACAGTTACGGTAATAAACTGTAAATAATTTTCCGCCCGGACTCCCTGAAGTTCTACTATAAATATTCTTATTTTCGCAAAATGAAAAAACTCTTTTCTGGCGGGTATTATAATATCTTTTTCTTAAGATTACTGTTTGCCTTTTTATTGCTGACCTTGGGCAGAATGTTTCTTTACGTTTTCAATCATCAGTTTTTTCATGATATCGGTTTTGCTGACTTCATGGCTGTAGTATTCTATGGCTTTCGATTCGACCTGTCTGCTTGTATTTTCTGGTACTCTCCTTTTATTTTGCTTTCAGTATTGCCTTTCAATTTCAGGTCAAAACCAGTTTATCAGAAGATACTGCTTATACTTTTCACACTCTCGACCGTTGTGACTCTTGCTTTCAACCTTGTTGATTCCGCATATTTCCCCTTCACACTTTCAAGATCTACGGCAGATATCTTTCACGTTCTGGGTCTCGGTTCTGATGTCAAGACTTTGCTTCCTGCATATTTCAAGGACTTCTGGTATTTTTTCCTTATCTGGATAGTCCTTATTATAATGACCATTTTCTTTTTCACAAGAACAAAAGTCGCAATTGAAGAAAAGCAACCAGTCGGCAGAGGCAGTGCATTACTTTATTTAAAAAAGACATTCATTTTAATAATCGTTTGCGGTCTTGGTGTTATTGGTATAAGAGGTGGTTTTCAATTAAGGCCCATCAGCATTATGACTGCAGGAGAATATACCAATCCGAAAAATGTATCACTCGTTCTAAATACTCCTTTTACAATATTCAGAACCTTTGGCAAAAGCGGGATAAGGAACATTGAATACTTTGACAAAAAAACTCTGGATAACATCTTCTCCCCTGTTCATAATTATTACAGCAAAGGAAAACCAACAAGGTTCAACAATGTTGTGGTGATCATTCTTGAAAGTTTTTCAAAGGAGTATATTGGTGGATTGAACAAAACTATTGACAATGGCAGATACAAAGGATATACTCCTTTTCTTGATTCTCTGATGAACGAAAGTCTTGTTTTCACCAATGCATTTGCAAATGGGAAACGTTCCATTGAAGCTATTCCGGCAGTGCTTGCTGGCATTCCCTCTCTGATGAATGATGCGTATATCACCTCGATGTATTCAGGGAATAACATCAACAGCATTGCAAGTATCCTGAAGAAAAACAATTATTCTTCGGCATTTTTCCATGGAGGTACTAACGGCACTATGGGTTTTGACGCATTTGCAAAACTTGCAGGCTTCGATAAATATTATGGCCGCACTGAGTATAATAATGAAAAGGACTATGATGGCAAGTGGGGAATATTTGATGAACCATTTTTGCAATACATGGCCGATGTGCTCAATCAAACAAAGAAACCATTTGTAGCCGGAGTTTTTACTTTATCATCACACCATCCTTATAAGGTACCTGATAAATATGCTAATGTTTTTCCAAAAGGGAAATTGCCAATTCACCAAGGCATTTATTATACTGATTATTCTTTGAGGAAATTTTTTAAGAAACTATCACAAATGTCATGGTTCGACAGCACACTTTTTGTAATTACAGCCGACCATACTTCAGAATTGAGCTTTCCACAATATGAAACCCGCGTGGGGATGTACACCATTCCAATTATTTTTTATCAACACAACAGTTCTTTAAAAGGAAACAATGAAGTGGTCACACAACAGGCCGATATCACACCAACAATACTTGATTACCTTAATTACAATGAACCTTTTGTTGCTTTTGGAAACAGTGCTCTTGAAAGTACGGCAAATCATTTTGCCATCAGTTTTGTGAATGAAACCTATCAGCTAATTTATAAAAACTATGCGCTGGTTTTCGATGGAACCAAAGGAGTTTCTTTATACGACAAGACCAGGGACACATTGATGAAAAACAATCTCATTGAAAATTCTCCGACAATAAAAAAAGAACTGGAGCAAAAAGTGAAAGCCGTTATTCAAAGCTATAATCAGCGATTGATAAAAAATGACATGATAATAAAGTGAGTAATTTTTGTAAAAGAATTTTAGTAATTTTGAACATTTATTATTCTTTTGGAGCCTAAGAAAAATATATTATTCATCATCAATCCCACATCAGGTATCGGGAGAACCAGAATTGTTGAAGGAAAGCTGCGTCGCAAGCTTGACAAGACAAAGTTTGATTACGAAGTTGCCTACACCGATCATGCACATCATGGAGTGACCATTGCAAAAGAAGCATCTGAAAAAGGTGTTGATATTGTCGTGTCAGTTGGTGGCGATGGCTCTGCAAATGATGTTGCACAAGCCCTTGCGCATACCAATACAATGATGGGGATAATTCCGGTTGGTTCTGGTAACGGTCTTGCTCATTACCTTAAAATCCCTGAAGGGATCAACAATGCTATCAGAGTACTGAACAGAACTAAAGTGAGAAGAATTGACACTGCTTCAATGAATGGCAAATTGTTTGTCAGTATTGCAGGACTTGGATTTGATGCACTTGTTGCTGAAAAATTTCAACGCAGCAAACTTCGTGGATTTTTTTCTTATTGCAAAATTGCAGCGATTGAATTTATCAGGTACAGATGTTTTGAATACACGATAACTTTTAATGGAAAGGAATTGAAAAGAAAGTCAACCATGATAAGCCTTGCCAATTCGGATCAATATGGTTACAATGCACGTATATCGCCCAAAGCCTGCATTGACGATGGTTATCTTGATCTTTGTATTATCCACAAGATGCCTCTTGCTATGTCAATTTTCGTTATTCCAAGATTATTTCTGCACAATGCCCATCATTCAAGGTACGTGGAAATTTACAAAGTAAAAGAAGCAAAATTAAGATGCGAACAGCCGGTATCGAGCCACATTGACGGCGATGCTGACGGAAGAATTGAGGAAGCAATTATCAAGGTGCACCCCTTATCTTTAAACATCATTGTTCCTTAAAAAAGTCAAAAAAACTCAAAGAGGAGTAGCAATTGTTTATTCCAGTACTGAACTAAGCCGTTGAGCAGCGATCTCCATACTTATTCCCTTTCTCCCTGCATAATCTTCCAGTTGTTGCCTGCTTATTTTTCCAATATTAAAATAAGAAGCTTTGGGATTTGCAAAGTACCATCCACACACTGATGCAGCAGGGTTCATCATAAATGTTTCGGTAAGTTCAATACCTGTATTTTCTGTTGCGTTCAACAATTCAAATAGTTCTTTTTTCTCTGTGTGTTCAGGACAGGCAGGATAACCGGGAGCTGGACGAATGCCTGAATAATGCGCAAGATGAATATCCTCCATTGGCATGTCTTCTTCAGGAGCATAGGCCCATAATTCTTTTCTTATTTTCAGATGCAATACTTCCGCAAATGCTTCTGCAAGCCTGTCAGCAAGAATTTTCAGCATGATGGCATTGTAATCATCATTTGCAGCTTTGAATTCCTCAACTTTCTTTTCAATTCCCATACCGGCAGTAACTGCAAAAACGCCTACATAGTCGGTAATTCCCGTTTCTTTTGGAGCAACAAAATCAGAAAGGCAAAGGTTGGGTTCATTCTGTTTCTTCTGTTGATTTCGCAGAAAATGAAAGGTTGTTTCAGTTAATGCCTCTCCAGGGTTTATAATGATATCATCACCCATTGCATTTGCAGGGAAAATCCCTATTGCGCCATTTGCAGTGATCCAGTTTTCCTTTATGATCATTTTCAGCAATTCCTGCGCATCATCAAAAAGTTTTCCTGCTTCTTTTCCTTTTACAGGATCATTAAATATTGCAGGAAACCGGCCACTGATGCGCCATTCGAGAAAGAAAAATGACCAGTCAATAAAATCGGCGATCTCGTCAAGTGAATAATTATTAAAAACTTTTATGCCAGTAAAGGCAGGTTTTGCAATAGTCTCTTTTGACCAGTCAATTTTCAATTTGTTGATGCGGGCTTCTTCAAGCGGGATCAAAGGTTGCTTTACAGAAGAGGCATATTGACTCCTTATCTTATTGTACTCTTCATCATGACGGCTTGTGAAAGCATCTCTTAATTCATCAGATAATAATGAAGAAACAACACCCACACTTTTTGAAGCATCTTTCACATGCACCACGACACCTTTATATTTAGGTGCAATTTTTACAGCAGTATGCACAGGCGAAGTGGTTGCGCCGCCAATCAGCAAAGGAATTTTCATTCCTGCTTTCTGCATTTCTTCGGCAACGTAAACCATTTCATCAAGAGAGGGAGTAATGAGTCCACTCAGACCAATGACATCAACGTTTTCTTCAATAGCAGTCTTTAATATTTTATCAGTGGGGACCATCACACCAAGATCAATTACTTCGAAATTGTTGCAAGAAAGCACTACTCCGGCAATGTTTTTACCAATATCATGAACATCGCCCTTGACTGTTGCAAGCAAGATTTTCCCTGCAGAAGAGTTGGTACCTTCTTCTTTTTCCAGTTCAATATAGGGCAAAAGAATGGCCACTGCTTTTTTCATCACCCTTGCACTTTTCACAACCTGCGGAAGGAACATTTTGCCGGAACCAAAAAGATCACCAACCACATTCATCCCATCCATCAACGGACCTTCAATAATATTCAGCGCTTTTTTGTATTGCTGACGGGCTTCTTCCACATCAACATCAATAAAGTCTGTGATGCCTTTTACAAGCGCATGTGTCAATCGTTCGCTCACAGGGGCGGTGCGCCATTCAAGTTCCTTTACTTCTTTTTGAACAGCATTTTCATTGTTTTGTTCTGCGAAAGCAAGCAATCTTTCTGTGGCATCCTTTCGCCTGTTCAGAATGGCATCTTCAACCAGCAGTCGCAGATCAGCGGGGATCTCGTCATACACTTCCATTTCTGCAGGATTGACAATTCCCATATCCATGCCGGCCTGAACCGCATGATAAAGAAAAACGGAATGCATTGCACCACGCACAAGATTATTTCCACGGAAAGAAAATGAGAGATTGCTGACACCGCCACTTACCTTAGCAAAAGGCAGGTTTTCTTTGATCCATTTTGTGGCTTTGATATAATTCACTGCATAATTGTTATGCTCGCTGATACCGGTTGCAATGGCAAGTACGTTGGGATCGAAAATAATATCTTCCGCAGGGAAGAGTACTTTTTCAGTCAGTATCTGATATGCGCGTTTGCAAACCTGAATTTTTCTTTCAAAAGTATCGGCCTGCCCCTGTTCATCAAATGCCATGACAATAACAGCAGCGCCAAATTTTCGCAGCTTCTGTGCATATTCAATAAATTTCTCCTCCCCTTCTTTCAGGCTTATTGAATTCACGATGCATTTGCCTTGTGCGCATTTCAGAGCGGCTTCAATAACATTGAATCTCGAAGAATCAATCATCAGGGGAACCTTAGCAATATCAGGCTCGGAAGCTACAAGGTTCACAAAATTCACCATTGCTTTTTCAGCATCAATCATTGCTTCGTCCATGCAAATATCTATGACCTGTGCTCCTCCTTCCACCTGATGGCGGGCAACAGCAAGCGCTTCGTCATACTTTTCATCTTTGATAAGTCTTGCAAATTTTTTAGAACCTGAAACATTTGTACGTTCGCCAATATTCACAAAATTGCTTCCTTTGAAAACAACAAGAGGCTCAAGTCCGCTAAGACGTAATAACTTTTCAATGTGAGGAAGCTCGCGCGGCTTATATTGTTTTGAAATCTGCGAAAGCAAACGGATATATTCGGGAGTGGTTCCACAGCATCCGCCAATAATATTTACCAAACCTTCCTTCAGATATCCGTCAGCAGTGCCGGCCATCTGTGATGCTGATTCATCATAACCACCAAACTGGTTAGGCAAACCTGCATTGGGATAAGCATGCACATAGCAGTTGGTCATGCGCGATAAACTGCTGACAAATGGCTTCAGTTGTGCAGCGCCAAGAGCACAATTCAACCCAACGCTGAAAATATTTGCATGAGAAATGGAAACATAAAAAGCTTCGAGGGTTTGCCCGGAAAGCGTGCGACCGCTGGCATCCGTAATGGTTCCTGAAATCATCAGGGGTAATTCTACACCTTTCTTATCAAAAACATCCATCGCAGCAAATATTGCAGCCTTGCAATTCAGCGTATCAAAAACCGTTTCGATGAGCAGCACATCAACACCGCCATCAATCAATCCGCGTATCTGATCGGAATATGCATCCTTAAGAATATCGAAAGTTACGGAGCGAAAACCTGCATTGTTCACATCGGGCGACATGGAAGCAGTCCTGTTGGTAGGCCCTATGGAGCCTGCAACAAACCTGGGTTTTTCAGGTGTGGAATATTTATTTGCCATCTCTTTTGCAAGAATGGCAGAGGCTTTGTTCAGTTCATAAGCCAGGCTTTCCATCTTATAATCACTGAGGGAGACGGCATTTGCATTGAAGGTATTTGTTTCGATAATATCGGCGCCGGCTTCGAGAAAATCTTTGTGAATATTCTCAATAATGTCAGGTTTTGTCAGCGAAAGCAGGTCGTTATTTCCGCGCACATCCACGGGATGATCTTTAAATCTCGCTCCACGGAAGTCCTGTTCATTCAGCTTGTGGCGCTGTATCATTGTGCCCATGGCGCCATCAAGGACAAGTATCTTTTGTTTTATTGCTTCTTTGATATTCATTGTTTCTTTTTTAAAAAAATAAACGAAGAAAGGGACAATATTGAGTTTCGTGGTAAGACAGTCAATACTTTTTTTACATATTATTTCATCGAAGTAAGAATCTTTTACGAATTTACGAAGTACGAAAATGCCTGGAGATTCGTAGTTCGTATATTCGTATTTTTGTTCGTACTTCGATGAAATAATGAAGAACTTTTTTAAAAGATTCCCTTGTATTTTCTTCGTTCCTGTTATTGTTTGAAATACTTTGCAAAGGTCTGAAAATTCCCGGATATTGAAAAAGATTCGTTTTTCGTTACAAGATATTATACTTTGAATTACTTTTGCACCTTTAAACTAAAATCATTCAATGAAAGTAATTGACGCGCTAAATAGCCATTCAAGACAATACGTAACCTTCGAAATACTGCCGCCGCTGAAAGGACAGAGCATCGAATCGCTCTATGGCATTCTCGACCCTTTGATGGAATTCAAGCCGCCTTTTCTGAACGTTACTTATCACAGTTCGGAATACACGTACAAGGAAAGAGCCAACGGTTTGCTTGAAAAGGTGAGCATCCGCAAGAGGCCGGGAACAGTAGGAATTTGCGCTTCCATCATGTTTCGTTACAAAGTGGATGCCGTTGCACACCTGATCTGTGGCGGGTTTTCGAAAAACGAAACCGAAGACGCTTTGATTGACCTTCATTATTTAGGCATAAAAAATATTCTTGTTCTTCGCGGCGATCCTCCGATGAATGAACGCACTTTTAAACCCGAACCTAACGGCCACACTCATGCCATTGAAATGGTGAAGCAGGTGGTGAATATCAACAAAGGAATTTATCTTGAAGAGGACATCAAGCAAGGTTTCAACACTGATTTCTGCGTTGGCATTGCAGGTTATCCTGAGAAACATTTTGAGGCGCCAAATTTGTCGTCAGACTTAAGATACCTCAAAGAAAAGGTTGACAGTGGCGCTGAATACATCGTAACCCAGATGTTTTTTGATAATAAAAAATACTTCGAATTCGTGGAATTGTGTCGCAAAAAAGGCATCAATGTTCCGATCATTCCGGGGTTGAAACCTATTACCACACGCAAACAGGTTGCATTAATTCCAAGTACGTTTCATGTGGACATTCCGGATGAATTGAATTGTGCAATCATGAAATGCAAAGATGATGCTTCTGCAGTCAGGGTTGGTATTGAGTGGGCGATCAAACAGGGCAAGGAACTACTACAAGCCGGGGTGCCCTGCCTGCATTTCTTCACTATGAGTAATCCAAAGCCGATAGTGGAAATTGTCAGAACGTTGTTCTAGTCATTGGTCATTGGTCATTGGTCATTGGTCACTGACAGCACAATGACTATTGACAATTGACTTATGACTTATGACTAATGACTATTGGCAAATGACTTATGACTATTGACTACTGACTAATTGACTATTGACAAATGACTTTATATGTTTGTCCTGATTTTACCGTAAGGAAATAAACGCCTTTTGCAAATCCTGAAAAGTTGAGTGTGGAATTATTTTCAGTCATTTTTATTGTTTTCCCGTAAGGATCGTGAACAATGAACACGTTATTCTGATCGTTCAAAAACTCACCGCTGATGTTTACAATTCCGGTGGTAGGATTGGGATAAACCACAAGCTGCGCATCGTTATTTTTGAATTCACTGATGCCCGTCAGTGTGTCAACGCGCACAAGTACCGAGGCTGTGTCGGAACATCCAACGGTGGTGTCGGTGATGGTTACAAAATATCTTCTTATGGAATCGGGTGTCAGCAATGGGTTCTGCGCCGTTGATGCGAAACCGGCAGGAACCGATGTCCAAGAATAAGTGTAAACAGGGCTTGCTTCGGTGACCGATGCAGCTGACGAATTCAATGTAACCGCAGCGCCGCTCACGATCTCTGTTGCCGATGCGCCAGCCGTTGCCACAGGTCCCCGCACAAAGCATTTGGAATAGCGATAAGCCGTGGAAACCGCACCTCCTGCATCCATGCTCCACAAAATTGTTCCGGCGTGATTTATTTCAAAAATCGTATCGCGAAACGACATGCAAATTAAAGTATTTCCATTGGGCAATTGCTGCGAGCTGCCTTCGTTCTGCGTCCACATTGTGGAGTTGTAGCGCGACGTATAAGTTGCAGGAGTGTAGGCAGAGCCTAGATTGATGTTGTAATTATATCCGTTGTATGGCGGGCAAAAAATATCCACGCATGAATTGCCGCCGGTGCCGCCGTTGTTGTTGAAGCCGCACAAATAATTCGGAAAATAAGGATCGTCGGCAGGCACCCAATGGGCATCGTGCACCGCGTCGAAATTGTTGGCATCAGCCACCCCGTAGGCAGCGGCATTGCCCCAACGGTAAATGAGGTCGCCACCTTTGCCCGAGTTTCCGCCTGTGTGGCCATGAGCCTGGGCAGTGGTTGTGCTGTGGTCAATCACATAAATTTCGTTGTACTTGAGCGAGCTGAAAGTGATCTGATCAAGCGCAGCGTTGTAATCAATGCCGTTCAGGTGCATAAAATCCTGCCCGGTGCGGTAGTTGAGGCAGATCAGTTGCGGGTTTTGAACAAGCGAGGTCACATAATTGTCCTTGGTTGCATCGTAATGCTGGCATAAATGATCCCACAGATCCCATTCCCACACGATATTTCCGGTAGCCGGGCCGGTGGGATGCACTTCCAGTATCTTTTCAGAATATCTTTCGCCGGTCACCGAACTTCCGGCCTGCAGGGCTTCGGCAGGGGTTTTGACATCAATGGCTATCAGCAGCACGTTGCCGTTGGGCATGGGGCAAATGTCGTGGTGCGTAACGTGGTTCGAATCGGAGTAAATAAAATCCCAATCCACATTGTTGTTCCAGTCCACCTTTTGCGTTTCGCCCGAAATAGGTCCGCCGGTGATGATCATTCCCTGGTATATCACCGTTCGCACCAGCGTGTCGCCGCGGGTGAGGTACGACGAAAAGCAGGTTTTTTTATCAATCGGGAACGTCCATGTTTTAAAGATCACGCCGTTGGTGTCAACCAGGTAAGCCTTGTTTGTGCCTTTGGGGCTGTACAAAGTGTAGAGGCCCCACTGCTGTGCGCTGGCGGCTGCAACGGTGAACATGCAAATGATAAACAGGAGTTTTTTCATGATATTATATCAGATCATCAAAATTTTCAGCGCTGCGGTAATGCTGCAAAAGCATTGAAAACATTGGGGTTTTTGAGTGTTTATATTTTACAGAACAATAATTTTTTGTACAAATCAATGAAGTGTATGAAATTGCAGAGGCAAAATTAAGAATAAGTTTTTCATTTGGATAAAAAAGGGAAAATAAAAACAGCATTCCAATTTGAAAATTCGGCTTTTTTCAGCAGTTTTTAATCCAATGAAGGCCAAAATTTTTATTGAATTTTGATGTTTTCAACCTGAATAATTCATAAAAAAAGGAAAAAGTTTTGTTATATCAAAGATAATCAGTACCTTTGACTTGTCAAAACAAAAAACTTTTTCCGTGAGTAAAATTACAAAAAAATCCGAATCGAGCAATGTAAACTCAGCTATTTTTCCACAACCGACACTTTTTCCCCTGAGTTCAGTAAATAAAAAACCAGTAGAGATAAGCTTTACAAGCGAAGAAATATCTATAGATGGTGGTCTGTTAATATTAAATGAAGTGGAAAAAAACATTGGTGTCATCAAAGCACTTGCAAGCTGCATTAAAGATGAACGCCATCAAAGTTATGTAGAACACTCCATTGAATCCATGATTTGTCAACGAGTATTTCAAATCGCCGCAGGGTATGAAGACACGAATGATTGTGACACATTAAAGCAAGATGCCATAATAAAAATGTGTGCAGGTCAATTGCCGGTAACAGGCAAGCCACTTGCATCCCAACCCACGATGTGTCGGATGGAAAATAAGCCGACACGCAAAGAGTTATATGACATTGCATATGCGTTATTTGACATTTTCATAAAGTCATATTCAGAGGAACCCCTTGTAATCATTTTAGATTGTGATGATACTGACAGTGTTGCTTATGGACAACAGCAAGAGATCGTGTTCAATGATTATTACGGTGACTATTGTTTTATGCCTTTGCATATATACGATGGAATGACAGGAAAACTTATTACAACAATATTAAAGCCGGGACGCAGAAGTAAAAACATTAATGTCTATGGAATACTTCGCAGATTAATATTGGAAATTCGTAAAAGTTGGAAAAACACACGCATTATTGTACGTGGAGATAGCCATTTTTGTTGCAAAGACCTAATGGATTGGAGTTCTTCTCAAGAAAAAGTGCATCACATCAGTGGTCTTACCGGAAACCCAGTATTGCATAAACTTGCTGAGGTTACTATAAAAAGTGCAAA
Organism: uncultured Bacteroidota bacterium; assembly: GCA_903889915.1. GTDB lineage: Bacteria > Bacteroidota > Bacteroidia > Bacteroidales > CG2-30-32-10 > CAISZK01. The sequence continues at coordinate 1,206 of CAISZK010000296.1, read as the reverse complement.
AAGAGAATATGCACAATACGGCAGAGCAGTCAGGCGATATCATTCATTCGAGTATCAGGCAGGAAGCTGGGGAAATTCACAACGAGTGATTGTAAAAGTCGAAGCAAACTCTATGGGTACAAATATTCGTTACATTGTTACAGATATGCGTGACTACAGGACGCAGGACCTTTATGAGAAAGGCTATTGTGCAAGGGGAAATATGGAATTACGGATAAAAGATCACAAACTATTTTTGCAATCAGACCGCATGTCGTGCAATAGTTTCCTTGCAAATCAATTCAGATTATTCCTACACTCTGCAGCTTATGTGCTTATTCATACTTTACAGAAAGAAGTACTTCGTGGTACTGAATATGCCAATGCTACAATGAAAAACATACAACTCAAAATAATCAAAGTTGCAGCAAGGGTAACTGAAATGAAAACAAAAATCCGCATTGAACTGCCTGCTGATTTCCCCTCAAAATCAGTATTTGAAAAAAGCCTTCGTATATTTAAAACATTGAGGTGTTAGCTTCCTGAAACAAAAAATCAAAGCTTTTTCTTGTGTGAAATTTTTCTTTCTGTAACAGCGGACTAGAATAGCTATGTTTATATTCCAAAAAACTCATCATTTCCCATTAATTTTGAAAAAATATTTTCTTGAGATGAAGTTTGAAAAATAAAATTTTAAGAAAATGATTGTGTTAGGATAAGAAAATGTTCCAATAAATCAGTTATCAGAAATATTTTTTGAGTTTATGAATTATTCAGGTTAAAGCCTTTTCGAAAATTATTTTGTTAAATTTTCCCTGAAATTTTGCTGACCCTCATATTTTTAATATCCTGAAAAATCTTCGACAAATTTTTTCTCATTTTTTCCATGCAAAAACGGACAGTTTTTGTTACTTTATATAAGCCTGCATTCAACATGCAAAAGTAAAGGATTTTTTTTGCGGATCCCAAAAGAATAATGATTTGCGAACATGAAAGCAGATACACCCGAACATGCATTGACTGGTTTGAGCACCGAGCGACTGACCGGATAAAGGGAAATTCCAATAGCCTGAATAAAATTGGGAAGGTATAACATTTTTATTGAATTGAAAAGAGATGGTGAAATAAAACAGAAGGGAAGAAATGTTTCAGGAGCAAACAAGGAATGAATTGAAACAGGAGAAAAAAGAGCAATTACAAGTTGACATCGTGCAATGACAATGTAAG
>CAISZK010000295.1 GCA_903889915.1 uncultured Bacteroidota bacterium | reverse complement strand
CAACCTAAAATCCGCATGTTTATTCACAAAAAAGCTGTAAAACTTTATGATATAAAACTTTACAGCTAAGGTATTTTCACCTAAATTGGTGTTGCTATCAAAATACCAAGATGAAGATACACAATAGTTCAGCCATTACACCTTTTGGAGGTTTAAATTTTGTCATTAAAGAAGCAATCGATTTAAATATCAATACATTACTGTCAAGTAATTTACCCAGATTGCCACAACAGTGCAAGTATAATTGGTTCGATATCCTTATGTCTTATTGGTCGGTGTTCTTTTGTGGAGGTGACTGCGCAGAAGATTTGGCTATTAATCTCAAAAACGGCTTAAACAACAATCCTTATATCAACATTCCGAGCCCTGATCGGGTGCTTGAACGCATCAAATCTCTGTCAGATAGCACTCAAATATGCACAGCCAACAGAGGAGAAAAGGAACACCAGTTTTCTTTGGCAGAAGGGTTAAATCGACTGAATTTAAGGATGTTGTCGTTGCTGCCTGGGTTTAACAAAACAAATGTTGTATTAGATTACGACAACACGCTCATCTTTACCGAAAAAGCAGATGCAAGAATGACGTACAAAAAATCGAATGGTTATTTCCCGGGCGTAGGGATGATTGGGAAACATGTAGTTTATGTCGAGAACAGGAACGGAAATAGCAGTGCCCATGTGATGCAGCATGAAACCATTGAACGGATGGCCGCTCTCCTGCGAGAAGCAGGGATAACCATTGATGTGATAAGGGCAGATTCGGCATCCTATACTTATGACATTATTAAATCGATGGAAAAAACAGCCAAGCGCATTTTCATCAAGGCTCGGATGTCCGAGCCGTTGGAAAAAGCGATTGCCGACATTAAAGAATGGAAAGAAGTCAAGTTAGGCGACGAGATCCTTTTTAGAGGTTCGACTACTTTTACCCCATTTATCCGTTTTGCCAGGGGCAACCAAGACAAGACTGGATCATTGAATGAATACCGATTGGTGGTTACCAAAGAAGCCAGAAAAGACGGGCAAATTAACCTGTTTACAGGTGAGGCATTCAATTACAGTCCCATCATGACCAATGACTTTGATAAGACTGATGACGAAGTGGTGTTTTTTTACAATGCCAGAGGGGCACAAGAAAAAGAATTTGACGAATTGAAAAATGATTTTGGATGGAACAAAATGCCTTTCTCTAAAATGGAGCAAAATACAGTATTTCTCCTGTTTATGGCTATGTGTAAGAATTTATATGCGCACATGATTGTCAGATTCTCTGAAAAAATAAAGTCGTTGTCTCCTCATTTTAGGATCAAGAAATTCATTTTCAGATTCATCTGCATACCTGCCAAATGGACCGTTTCAGGACGTACAAGACATCTAATATTATACGGTTCACATTTTACCTGACTTCAATCAAACCACTCATCTCATAGAAATCTACACATAAATAGTTTAGCTATAAAGGGTATATTATGCTCGTTACAAAAGGTGACCTTGCTTTTTGTCTTACTACCGATAATATAACCATGCATATTTTGAAATTCTTATCATCATCCAAACGAAAAACAGTTCACTCATCTATAAAATAGAAAAATAAACCTAATCATTTTGGAAACTTTTAAGACTTACGGATTTTAGGT
>CAISZK010000294.1 GCA_903889915.1 uncultured Bacteroidota bacterium | reverse complement strand
GTTGCGATCGTTGTGGTGGCGAACGTACCAGCTACAATAGCTGCCGAAACCGGCACTGTCCGAAATGCCAGTCAGCAAAGCACGCGTTCTGGGTAGAAGACCGGATGAAAGATGCCTTAGGGGTTAAGTATTTTCATGTAGTGTTTACGGTTCTGCATGATTTGAATGCGCTCTGTATGACAGACAGCGCATGGTTTTATAATGTCATGTTCCAATGCGTGTGGCAAACGCTGCAGGGCTTTGGTTACAGCCATTACGGGGTTGAAAGCGGAGCAATCTGTGTGTTGCATACCTGGGGACAGAATCTGAGCCTTCACCCGCATATACATTGCCTGGTTCCGGCGGCAGGACTCACACTCAAGGGAAACCTGAAACGAATCACCAAACAAGGCAAGTTCCTTTATCCGGTGAAGATGCTTGGTAAGGTGTTTCGTGGTAAACTTATGGGTAAGTTGAAACGAGATCTGTCGGAACTCGGGCAATTGAGCGAATACCAGTCTTTGTTGGATCAGTTGTGGCGCAAACCTTGGGTGGTTTATTGTGAGCCGCCCTTTGGCAGTCCTGAACATATTGTGAAATACCTTGGACAATACACGCACAGGGTCGCCATAAGCAATCAGCGGATACAGCATATTGACAAGGAGGGGGTAAGTTTTCACATGAAAGACTACGCCGATCATGGTAAGCGAAAACTGACCCACCTGAGTGGGGTAGAGTTTTTACATCGCTTTTCCCTTCACATTCTTCCCAGACGGTTTGTGCGCATACGGTATTTTGGGATAGTGAGTAGCAAGATCAAAAAGAGCTTCAATCCCGAACAAGAAAAAGCTGCTCCGGTAAAAGAGGTTTCTCCGGTAAAAGAGACATCGCAGGACCGGCTCAAACGCTTAACGCAGTTCGATATTTACCAATGTCCGTATTGCAAACAAGGCAGGATGCAGGTTGTTGAAACCATACCCAGAATACGCTCGCCGGGCAATGTGCTCTATCCCATGGATGATAAGAGAAAAAGTCTGAAACCCTTTAATTTATAAAATGTCCTCGAATACAGGATTAGTATTGTATTGCCTGTTCTTGCCCTAAAATGTGTCGAAACCCGCAATAGAACGGTTGCCACCGTAAAAGAGCCACTTCAAAGGGGAAAAACAATTAAAAGACACATCTTCCGGAATCCATCCGGATGCAATTAAACTGAAACTTCTTGCGTAAAGTGCATAGGAACCTGCACCATTGTGATTTTGTTCAACGTGGACTTCATGCTTGGCACTACGTGCCACACGAAGTCCTATTTATTGTGTGCTGTGTTTATTTATTTATTTATTTATTTATTTTCAAAAGTAGTAAAAAACCATTTCAGTCTTTTGATTACATGGAGAATAAGATATCCCGAAAGAATTATTGCAAGTTTGTCATGTATCTCAATGAAAGTCTTTCGTAGCATTAAATCACCAATCATTAAATCAATAAACCAAGGAATCAATCCAGTAATAGCAACCAAGATAAAAATAACCGATAAGGTCAATACCTGTATATTTTTAGCTAAGAGCCTTTTCTTTATTACTACATTGTACCATTTCCAATGTAGAGAAATATGGAAAATCATCAAAAACGAAAGTATGACTATACAAATCTTATGAATATCCGACCAACCATAATAACTTATACCGAATACCTGTTCGTTAATGGCAATGTTTCCATGGTTACCCATGTGATATTCTACTTGAATTAGTAATCCTGAAAAAACTGTTAATAATCCAGAGATAAGTAATCCAAGATTTATTATAAAACAATTAAAGTGCTTTTCCACTTTTTAACTATCCTCTTTTCCCTTGATTAGTTTACTAATAGCATTTGTTGTGCAAATTTTAACACATTTCAAACAGCCCGTACAGTTACTTGCATTTACAAATTTAACATGTTTATGCCATGGCAAATTTATTCGCCCAATTACATTGTTTAAACAAACTTCTTGGCATTTCCAACATGCTATACATTTTTTAGTATCAAGCAAAACAAATGCTGGATTTAAATGCTCTCGTTTGAAAAATCCTTGTCTCATATTTCAATAAATATTGAGCAAAATTCTTCAAAAGTTAGCATCCTAACAATAACAATTGTTAATAAATGAAATCTATTTTCTATTTTTTATCCTGCTTAGCGAAATTGGGGTTATGCCTAAATATGAAGCTATATAATGCTGTGGGACCCGTTTTATTATTTCGGGATGGTTTTTAATTAAATCTTCATAACGCTCTTGGGGCGTATCTTTAATCCGAGAAAGAAATAGTTGAGCATAATTTCTAAATCTTTGAAAAAGGACATCCTGAAAACTGTCTTTAAATTCTGGATAAATCTGTTTGATTTGTTCAAAGTTATTTTTACTAAACGAAAGAATAGTAGATGGCTCAATGCTTTCAATAGTAAATAAACTAGGCTGATTGTTCATAAAACTATCAATTGAAGCAACAGCTTGATTTTCAAAAAAAAATTGAAATGTAATATCTTTCCCGTCTTTATTAAACCACTGACGTAAACATCCCCTTTTTATAAAATGAGCATGATTAGATATTTCTCCCTCATGTAATAAGATTGTTTTAGAAGCAATATCTTTTTCAACAAATAAATCTCGAAACTTTGTCAAATTTGCTTTATCATTTTTTATCTTATCAATCAATTCGTCAAACATAATCAGGATTGTTAGGGTATTTTAACATAGCACACAACGCCCCCTCGCTATGCGACGGGCGGAATTTGCTTGGTTAAGGTTTTCAACTTGTTACTCATTTTACAGAATTGCCGAATGCTTGCGTTCCTTATGTGCCCGCCTGATCGCATAGCGAGCTGTTAGCAACATTTTTAATTTTTTAGTAATTCATCAATCTCTGTTTTATATAAATTGAAAATGAAATCGAACGCACTTGGTTCTAGTGGGAAACCGCCATGAACGAAGCGTATTAAGCCTTGTTTATCTGAGATAAAAATTTGAGGGTATCCCCAAACTTTAAAATCCTTAACAATATTCTCGCATTCTGGCATCAAATAAAAATTCGTTGTGTCTTTTCTTGTACCATGCACATCACATGTTGGTATTATTTCATATTCAATTGGCTCAGTATGAAAAAACATTCTTACTCTTGAGAAAACGTTTTTAACAGAATCATTATTAAATAAACTTAAATCTTCTTGTATTTGAGGAGCCATTGATAAGAGAACAAAGTCTTTCTGATTACCATATTCGCGATACAATTTATTCAATAAACTGATTTCACGCATACAAGGCATGCAACCTATGTACCAAAATGAAAATAAAGTGACTTTTCCTTTTAATGAATCATTATTCCAGGATTTTCCAGATAGGCTAATTCGTGAGAAACTTGGAATCATTTTATCCTTCATCTCCTCCGGGTTTCTCTTAAGGATTGAATCTTGTTTTTGGGAATAACCAGTTATAAACGAAATGAAAACTAAAAATAAAAATGTTGCAGATTTTATATTCATATTTTCAAATTAAAATTGCTGCTAACGCCCCGCTGGCAGCCGCCGGGCGGGTTTTACTTGATTTTATGTTTTCTTTCTGTTACTCACTTTGTAGACTTGTTGACTGTTTGCTTTCCGACATCTTCCGCCTGGTGGTTGCCAGCTTGTTATGTGTTGTGG
>CAISZK010000293.1 GCA_903889915.1 uncultured Bacteroidota bacterium | reverse complement strand
GTTGTAACCACAACCGTATATTCCATAGCCCCTTTTTCTTCGAGGTTAGCAATTACTTTCGCAACCGACGATGCCCGTTGCCCGATAGCACAATAAACACATACTACATTTTTATCATGTTGGTTAAGAATGGCGTCAATAGCAATGGCTGTTTTGCCTGTCTGGCGATCGCCTAAAATCAATTCGCGCTGTCCACGACCAATAGGTATCAGAGCATCAATAACCTTCAACCCTGTTTGCAAAGGAATGGAAACCGTAGCTCGTTCCATGATAGCATGTGCAGGACGTTCAATAGGCAGCCGTTGCTTAAACGCGACAGCACTTTTACCATCCATAGGCTCACCCAAGGGGTTAATTACTCTGCCGATTAATGCATTACCCACAGGAATATCCATGACACGACCTGTCCGTTCTACTTCATCACCTGCATTCAACAGAGAATCTTCTCCCAACAAGATAGCACCTATCTCATCTTCATCAATATTATAGGCTATACCAAATAAACCACCCGGGAACTTCAACAGTTCTTCAAAGCCTACACCCGGGAGACCGGAAACTTTGACAATGCCTTCTGATACACTCACAACTGAGCCAACTTCGCGAGGTGTAAAAGAAAGCATGTGATTTTCCCTGCCTTTATCCAATAGCTCGAATGTGCTATTTATTGTTTTAGTAAATTGGTTTAAAGGCATAATACTTGAATTAAAAAGTTGGAAATGAAAAGTTGAGCATCTATTTATTTTTTTCCGATTTTATTTTGAATTTTACTTTTGGCTTAACAATAGGAGCTTTTTCAGGTTCAGTTACTGGTACTTCTGCCGGCACTTCTACGGGTGCTTTTTTTGTTTCGTCTTTTATTGTTTTGTCATTTAACATTTCTGAAATGTTTTTCTGAAGCGAATTGAGGTACTCTGAAATGCTCCATGCCAGTTTATATCCATTTGATGTAAGCTCAATACCACTGATAATTTCAGGTGCGGTTTTAAATTGAAATTGAGTTTTTGTGCCAAGTACTTCATTCACAGCACTTTTAATTTCAGCTTGCTGTTTCTCAGGCAAGTCAAAAGCGCTTTGTATAAGAATCAAACCTTGACTACCGGCATGCAGGTTTGAACCCTTTTTGAAAGCTTCTACGAATTGTTTCTTTTCATCTTTTTTTAAATCATTTATACGCTTGATAAAGATGTTTGCCGATTGTTCTTCCAAACTAAGGGATGCCAGGTCTGCAAGTGCTTTTCTTGCTATGGCAAAAACTTCCTGTAGTGTCTTTTGCGAAATGTCGCGATTTAGGTTCTCCTGCATATCTTTCAACGATTTGTCAAGCTTAGAGCGTAACTCTGTTGCTTCATTTCTTGCTGCTTCAAGGAGCTTTTGCCGTTCCTCATTGGTTTCAACGATAGCTTTGTCCATTAACGCCTTCTTTTCCTTATCGAACGTTTCATTTTTTCTGGCAAATTCAGCCTGTTCCTTTTTAGCCTTTGTTTCTTTCGCTTCTGCATCTTTTAGTTGAGACGCAATGTTCTTTTCACGTTCATCAATGGCATTGAGTACAGGCTTATAGAGAAATCGCCTGAGCAGCCACACCAAAATGAGGAAATTAATTACCTGAGCTATTACAGTGAACCAGTTGATTTTCATTTTATACGTATTATTTTGCGATGATGTGAGTCCAGAACGGGTTAGCAAAAATAAGAATCATCGAAACTACGAAACAATATATAGCTGTTGACTCTATCATTGCCAAGCCCACGAATAAAGTCCTCGTGATTGTTGGTGCCGCATCGGGCTGCTGTGCAATTGAGCTTAAAGCAGTTGATACTGATTTGCCTTCGCTTAATGCCGGGAACATACATCCGATTCCGGTTGTGAGTCCGGCAGTAACAATTGATGCTACTGCAATAAGTGTTACATTATCCATTTTTATCCTCCTTATTATTTGTTTGTACTTGTAATTTTTTATCCGATGGTTTAGAATCATGAACAGCCGCAGCTATATAAACTGTTGCCAAAATGCTGAAAATGTAAGCCTGCACAGTACCAGTGAGTAAACCAAGCGCATTCATGACTATCGGAAATATAAAGGGTGTTATGCTTAATAGAATGGCGACAATCATTCCGCCGCTCATAATGTTCCCGAACAAACGCACAGCCAATGCGAGTGTGCGCGATACCTCACTGATAAGATTAAAAGGCAACATAATGAAGGTCGGTTTTAAATAAGACTTCAAATAGCCACCTATGCCGCTTTTCACAATACCAAAAAAAGGCACAGCCATGAAAACGCAAATAGCAAGGGCTGTGGTCGTAGAAAGTGAACCGGTTGGCGCTTCGTACCAGGGAAAAATGATGCACAGATTTGCTACTGCTATAAATAAAAATAAGGTGCCAATAAAGCCTATGTACTGTTCGGGTTTTTCAAGTCCAATTTCTTTAATCTGATTATTCATGAAAGTCACCATCATTTCTAGAATGCACTGTCCACGCGAAATATGGATACCTGTTTTGAGTTTCCGCGTTATCAATACAGAGCCAACCACCAGCACAAGCATTATTGCCCAAGTTGTAACAATGGTAAGGTTAATGGTAATAAAACCATGTTGCCAGAAAATAGTTTCGTCCGGACTAAGCTTCATGACTAATCCTTTTTTTTAATTGCAATTGTTTCTCATCAATCAATTTGGTAAAGTGTATGACAATAAAGCGTGCTGCAACAAAGCCGAACACACAAATTAAAAGCCTTTGCCAACTGCCTTGTGAAATATAATAAAACCCAATAAGCGTAATGCTTAACCGTAAGAAGAGACTGACAAAAAACAAAATTGCCGGTATTTTTGCTGAAACAGCTTTTTTAACAGTAAACCAAAGCCCGCCAAAGAATAGTGTGCCTAATGCTATACCTGCAAAGAATGCCATTATCATAAATAAAATTTCTCTCATCTTATTCGTCTTTATCTTGATTCATCTCGTTATGTTCTTTTGTTATCCAATGCCATGCAATCAGGCAACCGGCAAATAAACCTAAAATCAAAAATGATAATGTCCAGGAAAATGATTCGGGGTACTTTTTATCCATTCCCATTCCCAAAGCTGCTCCCAATAGAGTAGGAACTGCAACAGACCAACCCACCATTCCAAACATTCCTATGCCAAACCAAACGCTTCGCTTGTCGTTATGAAGTGCTTTAAGTTTTCGTTGAGCTTTTTCTCCTACTTGTCTGCTAAACGAATTCTCATCTTTTTTATCAGGAGGTTGCATATTTATTCTTTTTGCATTTTTTCTAAACTATAAATGAATCCGCTTTCCAATTTTGCCATCACGGAACGGATGTCTCTTTCACTATCATCCAGTTTAACAAACTCTTTTTCTACGGATTCGTGGAGTTTGTCAAGATTTGTTCCTCCAAAAGCATTGCGCACAGATACTAATACCTGTGTGCCAGCTTTTATCAATATACCTTCATCCATTGCTATGTAATGAACGCTTTTTGAATCAGTTTCATAAGTAAAAATGCTGGGAACAATTGCGGCAACACAGTCGAGCCTTTGCGGTAACAAACCGAAGGAACCTTCACTTGTTTCTGCAACAATACTGCTTACATTCTTAATTTCAGCGAAAATACGGTATGGAAGAAGAATTTTTAAGTCCATTGTTATTTTTATTTGGGTTGCGATTCGGTAGCCTTTTCAGGGTTTTTCTTTGATGTTGTATCTGATTTATCCGTTTTTACCTTGCCAACTTCTTTATTCTTTGCTTCATCTATTGTTCCAATCATGTAAAAGGCACTCTCAGGTAAATCTTTAAACTCATCTGCAAGAATACGCTCACAGCCGTCAAGTGTATCGTCCAAACTAACCTCTTTTCCTTTCAAACCACTGAATTGTTCGGTTGTAAAAAAAGGTTGGGTGAGGAACCTTTCCAAACGCCTGGCTCGGTTTACTAAATTGCGGTCGTCGACCGATAATTGCTCCAAACCAAGCATTGCAATAATATCTTTGAGTTCTTCGTATTGTGCAAGTGTTTGGCGTATTTCCTGAGCAAGTTTATAATGTCTTTCGCCAATAATTCCAGGAGTTGCCATTTTTGAATTGGATTGCAGCAAATCAATGGCCGGATAAAGACCTTCACTTGCTTTTTTCCTTGAAAGGACAATAGATGCTGAAAGATGCGAGAACGTATGCACAGCAGCAGGGTCGGTTAAATCGTCGGCTGGTACATATACAGCTTGAATAGAAGTGATGGCTCCGGCATCGGTATTGGCAATCCGTTCCTCTAATTTTGCCAGTTCCGTTCCCATGGTGGGTTGATACCCCAACCGTGAAGGCATTTGTCCCATTAAGCCGGATACTTCCATGCCTGCCTGTATAAACCTACCGTGTACCCACAAATATTAGTATTTTTGTAGTATGAATAAAGAAAAAAATATAATTGAATTTTTTCCAAACTATAGTGGATATTTTTGTGATAGTCGTTTAGAGCGCAGAGGCAAGGAGCTTTGGAAAAAGCTGAAT
>CAISZK010000292.1 GCA_903889915.1 uncultured Bacteroidota bacterium | reverse complement strand
TCGAAAGAAAAGTTGTAAATTATTAGAACTCGTTTATTACCATCTTGCACAGGTAAACTGTTCAATCGTTATTGTCTTGCCGCAAATTAAAAGATTCAAACATCTTTTAATTTGCGGCTTTTTTTTCATTTTAATTCCGGAGTTTTACTTTTCATTATCTAATCAATTTGTAATTTCACACTTATCCCTAACTACTGTTAGAAATTCTATTACGCTTAACACCTTTTTAATTTTCATTTAATCACAAGTTAATACAATCCTTTGTCACTATAGATAATTTTGTAAACTTTTAATAATAAAATTTAAAAAACAATAACATGAAGACTTATTTGGAAAAAGCAAAGGACATGTATGATATACTGGCAAATGGTAAAATTATAGAAGCATTTGACAAATTTTATCATCAGGATGTAGTAATGATAGAGGCTACAGGCGAAACACGAAAAGGGAAAGTTGCAAACCGTGAATTTCAGCAAAAATTCATGGAAGGCATCAAAGAATTCCATGGCATGGGTGTCAGATGTATCACATCGAATGAAAATGAAAAAATCACTTGCGTAGAATCGTGGATGGATTGTACTATGCAGGACGGAAACCGTATGAAAATGGAAGAAGTGGCAATTCAACATTGGTTAGGTGACCAGATCATTCATGAAAGATTTTATTATAATGCTCAAAAGCCATAAGCATTATTTTGATTAGTAAAATAACCCGTCAGCAATCTGGCGGGTTTTTTTTATTCCCTCCCCTGCTCTGATATGGCTCTTGAAAGTTTGTTCATTTCTTTAAACTTTATCAAAACACCACCCAAAACTATTAACATAAGCATAATAGCAAACACCAATCATCAGGTGAAATAAAATTTTAACAATTTTTAGTACTTTGTATTGCATAATACTAAAATTAAACAATATCTTTGCATCGCACTATACAATTCATAACATACAACTAAATGAACACTGAAAATTCGCAAGCGCAAATGAGGAAGGGAGTGCTTGAGCTATGCATTCTTGCTATTCTTGCAAAAGAAGACTCGTATGTTCCAAACATCATTGACAAATTAAAAACATCCAGTCTCATTGTTGTCGAAGGTACGATATATCCGCTTATGACAAGGCTGAAGAATGATGGATTTCTGACCTATAACTGGGCTGAATCAACATCCGGACCTCCGCGTAAATATTATAAACTTACTGCCCGCGGTAAAACTTTGCTCAAAGATCTGAAAAAATCATGGGAAGAACTGGTGGACTCTGTTGGCAATATTATTCAATCATAATTCAAAATTTAAAATCAACCTTAACCAATAATAAAATGAAAAAGACATTTACAATTAATATCAGTGGGATTATCTTCCATATTGATGAGGATGCATTTGAAAAACTTAGCATTTACCTTGAAACAATCAAGAGTTATTTCACTAATTCCGAAGGTCGGGATGAGATCATGAATGATATTGAATCAAGGATAGCAGAATTGCTGCAGATTAAAATATCGGGGGGAAAACAGGTAATTACTATTGAGGATATAAACGAAGTAATTAATGTAATGGGAGAACCCGAACAAATAGGCGCTGCTAATGGTGCTGATCCCAAAATCCCGGGGGCTAAAAACAGACCAAGACCAGGAAAAAGGTTCTATCGTGATCCGGACAACAAAGTACTGGGCGGAGTATGCGGCGGGATTGGCGCTTATTTCAACATTGATCCGGTATGGATAAGGGTAGCTTTTGTAGTTGCATTATTTATTTTCGGTTCCGGTCCATTATTGTACATTATCCTTTGGATGATAATTCCCGAAGCAGTCACTACTGCAGAAAAGCTTGAAATGCGCGGGGAACCGGTGAATGTTTCCAATATTGAAAAAACAATACAGGAAGAGTTAAGCGGATTAAAGGAACGTTTGAAAAATATCAAGGAAGATGCAAAAGCTGCTTATTCGAAAAACTTCAGAAAACATCCGCGTCATACCGCTGCTGAAAAAACCGTTGACTTTTTTCTGAGATTGGGTTACATTTTAATCAGGGCAGTTGCTGTGTTCATTGGGATCGTGTTTATCATGGTTGGGATATTTCTGATCATTGGTTTCATTTCATCTTTCGTAAAATCAAATGAGGTTTTTTGGGTGTCTTCTATCGGAATATCCAACTTTTCATTTCCACTGTTCTTAAAAATATTCTTAGGTTCATCATCACAGATCACTCTTGCACTGATCGGCCTTTCTCTCTTCATCGGAATCCCGCTGCTGATGCTTGTTTATAATGGTATCAAAATGATCTTTGGATACAAATCAAAAAAACGATTCATTGGTATTTCTTCATTCACACTTTGGTTTGCAGGTCTTATTCTTTGTCTGATTGTAGGATTAAGTATTGCAAGCGGTTTGTCACATAAATCAGTTATCACCAAAAATGCAATCGTAAAACAACCCGTTAATGGCGTAATAAATATTTACATCAAAAAAGACAACATTGCAGATTCCTTAACAGGATATGAATCAAAATTGGTTATCGGACAATGGAATCTTGTCTCGGCAAACGGAAAAAGCCTTAGATTTGGATTACCTGAATTAAAAATTGTAAGCAGTGAAGATCAAAAATTTCAAATACTCGCATACTACAGTGCAAAGGGAACAGATAAGAATGATGCTGATATGCACGTAAAAAACATTGCGTACAAATTTATCCAAAACGACACAGCAGTCATTCTTGACCCTTTCTACTTGCTGTCAGAAAATGAAACCTGGAGAGATCAAAATGTCAAAGTAGTTATTAAAGTTCCAATGTGGAAATCAATTTATCTGAGTCCCGAAACATCAAAAATACTTAATAACTCATCTGAATCTAATGAATTCACCCAAAATCTTGCCGGCAAAAAATGGGTCATGACTGAAAATGGTTTGAAAGAATCATTGACATACCCCATCATTATTGGCAGCGATACTTTAAGGAAAGCTCACGTTGATTCATTAAAGGGAAAAGCAAAATAATGCTTGATTAAAAGACGACAGTCTTTAGTCGGCAGTTTACAGTTTTAAAACCAATATGCTCTCATCACAGTGTATTGACAAAAAGTTGTTGACTGCCGATTTAATTTTTCTAAAAACCCTAAAATTTGTTTTAAATCTTTTCGCCTTGCATTCTCGCAAAATAACTACTTTTGTTTTGCAATCTACTTTAACAAATTATGACATTTACTGAAAAAGAATCAAACTATCACCACCTGGAACAAATGAGCGTGAAGGAACTTCTTTCAAACATAAACAAAGAGGATAAAACAGTAGCCGACGCTGTTGAAAAAGCAATCCCGCAAATTGAAAAACTTGTTGAGCTTATAGTCTCCAAAATGAAGTCAGGTGGCAGGTTATTTTATGTAGGATCCGGCACCAGCGGAAGACTTGGAATTATTGATGCTGCTGAATGTCCTCCTACATTTGGAATTGATGACAACACAATCATTGGGCTTATCGCAGGCGGTGACAAAGCCATTCATAAAGCGCTTGAACATGCCGAAGATAAATTTGAAGCCGGATGGGAAGATCTTTTGATACACGACCTGAATGAAAATGATATTGTAATTGGAATTTCTGCTTCTGGAATGACTCCGTATGTTGTAGGCGCTTTGCAAAAATGCAGTCAGTATAACATTGCTACTGCAGCCATCACCAACAATTATGATACTCCTCTTGCCAAAGAAGCGCTTATTGCTATTGAAGTGATCACCGGACCGGAATTCGTAACCGGCAGCACACGTATGAAAGCTGGCACTTCAACAAAAATGATACTGAATATGATCTCGACATCGGTCATGATCAAACTTGAAAAAGTTAAGGACAATAAAATGATAGATATGCAGATCCTTAGCGAAAAGCTTATTGAAAGAGGAACCCGCATCATCATGGAAATGACATCCACCTCGCACGATATAGCCAAAACATTGCTCCTTGAGAATGGCAGTGTAAGAAAAGCCATAGAGAGTGTGGAAAATAATTTCTGATAATTTTGCAACTTGTTGCAATTTGCGTAACTTTGATAAAAATTCAAACATGAAACAGTATTTCAAATTGTATTTTATTCTTTTCAGCCTCTTGCTTTTTATCGGAATATTTACTTCCTGCAAAAAGGACAAACAAAAGATCACAATAAATGGAACGGTCTATGATCCGAACACGAAGACTTATGTAAGTAATGCGCATGTCACTTTATCCGCAAGCATGGTTTCATCCGGATTCTATAATTCAAATTATACTGAAGTTGCAAGTACAACAACTGATGGCAGCGGCGCATTTTCCTTCAACTTTGACAAATTAAAATCGGCAGGATACCGCATCTACATTTCTAAGGAAAATTATTTTGACAACACCATTGATATTGATGATGCCAGTGTGGTGGCAGGTACTCCTTACACTGCAAAATACGATCTTTACCAAATTGCCTGGATGAAACTTCATGTTACACATACAACACCTCACGACTCTTCTGATTATATTGCCTATGATTATTCCTCCACAGGATTACCCACCTGCTTTGGATGCTGTTCAAATAACATTTTCAAAGCTTACGGAATGACTTATGATACCACATTAAGATGCAAAACTTATGGCAGCAGGTATATGAAAATTAACTGGCATGTGATCATGTTTGGCTGGGATGCGCTGCAATCAGATTCTGTATTTTGTACTCCCTTCGATACGACTTTATATACCATCAATTATTAGCATTTCGTATGCACGACATCGAACCTCACTGGCTATGGAGGGATTACTACATTGCCGCAGAAGATGAACGTTCGCCACTGTATCAAACGGAATACAGCGAGTTTGAATTCACACACGCAATTTACAACTACGTCATCCACCCCCAATGGGATTACATTGGCTCCCCTACTCTTTACATTAAAATTCTTTATGTTGACTATGATCAATCATTCTGCATCATTGAATTCATAGGTGAATGGAACGATCTTCTTTATAATGACATCATGTTCTTGAAAAGAAATATTGTCGAAAGCCTGGAAGCCGAGGGCATCAAAAAGTTCATACTGCTTGGTGATAATATCCTGAATTTTCATTCTTCTGATGATTGTTATTACCAGGAATGGAGTGAGGATATTGAAGATGGATGGATTGCCGCCATCAACTTCAGGCAATTTATCATCAAAGAATTCAAGTCACAGCATATTGATTATTACATTACTTTTGGTG
Source organism: uncultured Bacteroidota bacterium (assembly GCA_903889915.1). Lineage (GTDB taxonomy): Bacteria > Bacteroidota > Bacteroidia > Bacteroidales > CG2-30-32-10 > CAISZK01. The sequence goes on along the minus strand of CAISZK010000292.1, from coordinate 610 downwards.
GCGAACTTGATGACCTGAACTGGCGCACTTATACGCCAATGCTGCTATTTGAGAAAGTAGAAAGCTTGATGACAAAAAGGATTGGAAGTAATAATTTTTGATCTAAGAATGACTATTGACTATTGACTACTGACCATTGACTATTGACATGAAAACAACCCGTACTCTTTTATTATTTTTACTTCTTTCAATCACCCTTAGTTCTTGCTATGTCGGGAGGTTTTTTTATTGGAATTTTGCAGACATCAATGATTACAAAAAATTCAAATACACAAAGGTTCAAAAACCCGAAATCCCTTTTACTTTTAAAAAAAGTTCAAAAGGTTTCTCAATGGATTCTATAAGCTACAATAATGTAAAATACAAATTCGACAACTTTATTGCAGACAATCATAGTGTAGCTTTCCTGATCATCAGAAATGACTCTATCCTTTACGAAAAATATTTTGAAGGCCGCAATGAGCAATCCTATGTTCCTTCATTTTCTGCAGCCAAATCTTTTATTTCAGCATTGGCGGGCGCAGCTATTGCTGACGGAGCTATTAAAAGTGTGAATCAACCCATCACTGATTACCTTCCCGAACTATTGAAGAACGACCCTCGCTTTTCC
>CAISZK010000291.1 GCA_903889915.1 uncultured Bacteroidota bacterium | reverse complement strand
GCAATTAGTTATTAAAAGAACACAATTTTTTAATAAAAATGAGCATACATTCCGAAAATTTGTAGCATCATATTTTGGAAATGATGCATCATTTTTTGTGAATGATGCTACATATTTTATAGAAATAGAATGATTCGTGATGATAATCAGTTGTTTGTATTGCCACAGGGGCACAAGGATCTAAAGATTCTTAAATTTACGATAATGCTTTTACTATGCTTGGAGTAATTTCAAAATGTCATAAATAAAGGCGATATCGGTGGTTGGCAGTACTGATTTTTCAATTGTTCCTCTTACTATATACACTCGATTGAACACTCACCTAACCCTTGTCATCCGTGTTCCATTCATTTTCCAATTTCCTTCCATTCTTTTACTATGTCATTTTGTCACAAAACCTCTTAAAATATTATAACCTGAGCATTCTGAAAATAAATCATAATACTTAACATTTTTTAACAGCCTAAGGAAAACATTTACTAATAATTGACGTTCAAACAAAAGTCAAAAAAAATTCATTTTCCTGTCACAGACAGGATATATTTAAGGCATAGAAATTGATGAATTTTTAGACCTAAAATTTTTAATAAAGTAGTATTATGAAAGCAAAGAAAATTCTTGCCATTTTTTTAATCGCCTTAGCAGGAGGCTTGTTTGCACTTGTAACACCGGCCTTGTTGAACAAAGCGATGTATTCCAGGAAGACTGTTCAACCTGAAACACCTGTACAATTTGCATCTTATCCTGCCTTTACAGGTACTTCATCAGGAAGCCTGGACTTCACCAAAGCCGCGGCTTCAACTGTCCCGGCAGTGGTTCATATCAAAACTGAGTATGAACAAAAGAATGTTACCAACGACTTTTACGGTGGCTTCTGGGACCCCTGGGGTTTCTTCAGCAATCCAAGTTATCAGTATAAGTCAGCGCCTGTCAAAGCTTCAGGTTCGGGTGTTATTCTTTCTGAAGATGGTTACATCGTCACCAATAATCATGTTGTGCAGGATGCAACTTCCATAGAGGTTACGCTGAACGACAACAGAATCTATGAAGCCAAAGTGATAGGCACCGATGTTGGTACCGACCTTGCACTGATAAAAATTGATGAAAAAGATCTTTCATTTCTTACTTACGGAAATTCCGACAGTGTGAAAGTTGGGGAGTGGGTTCTTGCAGTTGGCAATCCTTTCAACCTTACTTCAACGGTTACAGCAGGCATCATCAGTGCAAAAGCGCGTAATCTGAATATTCTCGGTAAAAACTCGTCAATTGAATCATTTCTTCAAACTGACGCAGCTGTGAACCCGGGCAACAGTGGCGGAGCGCTTGTCAATACCGATGGACAATTGGTTGGAATCAATGCGGCAATTGCATCCAACACCGGTTCGTATCTTGGATATTCATTTGCCATTCCTGTTAATATTGTCAAAAAAGTTGTTAACGATTTGCTACAATTTGGAGTTGTTCAACGGGCATATCTGGGAGTTACTTTTGAAGATATTGACAGCAAACTCGCCAAGGAGAAAGGGATTTCGAAGGTAAAAGGTTTGTATGTTGCATCTGTTTTGGTGAATGGTTCTGCCGCTGATGCAGGGTTAAAAGCCGGTGATGTGATAACCAAAATAGGCAACTCTGACGTAAATAGTTCGTCTGAAATGCAGGAATCTATAGTAACACATAGCCCCGGTGATAAAGTAGTAATTACGTATATCCGCGATGGGGCAGAAAAAGAAGTTACAGTCACACTCAAAAATAAAGATGGTGGGACCGGAGTTGTAAAGGAAGATGAATCGGATATCTTCACTTTACTGGGATGCACCCTCGATAATATTTCAGCGCTGGATATGAAAAAGCTCGGAATTCAATATGGTTTAAAGATCACAAAACTTGATGACGGAGTGCTTAAAAGTGCAGGAATTAAAGAAGGATTTATCATCACCGCGATCAACAAGAAGCCAATAAAAACTACAGCAGATGTGAGCGAAGCAATGAAAAACAAAACTGGCGGGGTGTTGATTGAAGGATATTATGCAAACGGGATGAAAGTTTATTATGGATTTGGAATGTAAAAATCAATATTAAAGATACTCGTATTCAGTAAAATAAATTGTTTTGAAACTATTTGCAGAAAAAACTGTTTAACGTAACAAATTTTAGAGTACTTTTGCAAAACTATTTGGAAAAAATCATTTTTCTGAAAATGAGTTAATTAGTTTATTAAGAAAAAGAATATGCGACAACTCAAGATAACAAAATCAATTACCAACAGGGAGACAGCGTCACTTGACAAATACCTCTCTGAGATTGGTAAAGAAGGATTGATCACCGCTGAAGAAGAAGTGCTTCTTGCACAAAAAATAAAAGCCGGCGATCAGAATGCACTGGAGAAACTGGCAAAAGCCAATCTTCGTTTCGTGGTTTCAGTAGCAAAACAGTACCAGAATCAGGGTTTAAGTCTTCCTGACCTTATCAACGAAGGTAACCTTGGATTAATAAAAGCCGCTCAGAGATTTGATGAAACAAGAGGATTTAAGTTCATTTCCTATGCAGTATGGTGGATCCGTCAATCAATACTTCAGGCATTGGCAGAACAATCAAGGATTATTCGTTTGCCACTGAATCAGGTTGGTTCACTCAACAAAATTTCAAAAGAAAGTTCACGCCTCGAGCAGGTTTATCAGCGTTTACCGTCATCGGACGAGATTGCTGAAGCCCTCGATCTTCCGGAAGAAAAAGTTGCAGAAGCACTGAAAATCTCCACACGTCACTTTTCTGTTGACGCACCATTGGTGCAGGGTGAAGATTCAAGCTTCCTGGATGTGTATGTAAACAATGAATCTCCAAATGCTGACAGCGGTTTGATCTTCGAATCATTGTCGAAGGAAATTCAACGTTCCTTGTCAACACTTACAGAACGCGAAAGAGATATCATCAATCTTTATTTCGGTATCGGCATCAGTCACGGACTTACACTTGATGAAATTGGAGCTAAATTTGATCTCACAAGAGAAAGAGTAAGACAGATCAAAGAAAAAGCAATCAGAAGGCTGAAACATACAGCCCGTAGCAAACTGCTAAAATCATATTTAGGGCAGTAAAGAAATTCTCTACTAACTAATCAGGATATAAAATCAAGTAATTGGTCTTATATCCTTTTTTTTTACTATTTTTGACCTGTCATGGGATACAGGGTAATTGTTGCAGAAGATAATTTCATCAATCAAAAACTGATGGAGAAAATTTTCCAGTCAAAAGGCTGGGATTGTACGTTGGTTGGCGATGGTGGCGAGGTTGTGAGCGAAGTAAGAAATGGCAACTTTGATGTGGTGTTGATGGATATCAGTATGCCCGACATGGATGGCTACGAGGCCACACAATTGATACGCGAGTTTAATAAAGAGATCCCTATCATTGCCATCACTGCAAATGCCATCCTTGGTTTCCGCGAGAAATGTCTCGAAAGTGGCATGAATGATTACATCGCTAAACCCTTCCGAAAAGAAGAACTCTTTGAAAAGATCGAGAAAAATATTCCACAGAAATAAGCTCTGAAAATTGTCTTTTGCTTCGCGTCATTTATTGTCATTTGCTTCCCGACCATTGGTGCGGGACAGGTCGCGTCATTATTGAGCCGCCAATGACTAATGACTAATGACCAATGACTATGAACGAAAAAATTCTTCAAATTCTTTCAGATCCAGAAAAGGAAATTTTCTTTTTAATTCCTCTATTTTCTTCAATTGTTGTGTCCGGAAATTTTTATGCAATTCGGAGTTTTCGCTGAATGGTCTGTGAGACTTTGCCAGTATTAATTTTTGCACTTCATTCATCAACTCTTCTGCAGCAGGATCAATATAGGTTTGAACAAACTTTTCCCTGATGTAAGCAATTGCCGTAGCATTTGGATGCACCATGTCTTCTGCATAAAACCTGTAATCTCTCAGGTCGTCCATCATCAGTTCGTAAGCCGGAAAGTAAGAGCAATTTTCAAACACTGAAATCAACTCATGGATTGCAGTTACCAGAACAGCTTTGCTTCTCTGGTTTTCTGTAGCCCCGTCTTTCCAATGCCTGACAGGGCTTACAGTGAATATTACTTTTATTTTCCTGTTCATTTTCATCAGATCATTCATCAGATTCTCAAAACAGGAAACAACGGCTTGCGTGTTTAACAGTGACTTTGTAAAGGTTGTTGAAGGAAACTTATGACAATTTGCCACGATCTCTTTTGTTTGATTATGCCGATAAATAAAGGCAGTCCCCAAAGTGATGAACAGAAAATCTGCTTCTGCAATAAATTTTGAGGCTGAATTCAGGTCCTGATTAATATTGCTCAGACAAACTGTTTTATCAGTGTTCGAATATCTGCTGTGATGCTTAAAACTAAACCATGAATTGTTATAAAATCCCAGCTCTTCCTCTTTCCATTGTTTACTCTTCAAAAGCGAATCTATGCATTCGCAAATTGAAACCGGGTTGTAAATAATGCCTGTCGGGTTGTTGATAATTTGAAATTTCAGATCCTTCAGATAATTCCCGATGTTCTCTGTGAAACATGAACCAATAAAAAAGCTCTTCGATTGATAATCCATTTTGGGATTGAATGACGGAATGTTGAAAGTTGTGCGGAAATTATTCATGAGAATTATTTTTTCTTTTCAACTGCAAAATTACTTTAAATCCCCCCTGTTGATTTCTTTTGATGATTTTTTGTTACCATTTAATTTTTATTCACTAATTTGCGGGGTCAATTTTTCTATTCATTTTTTACACTATGCCATCAACAAAATATATATTTGTCACAGGTGGGGTGACATCTTCATTAGGTAAAGGAATTATTTCGGCTTCATTGGCCAAACTGCTGCAATCACGCGGATATTCAGTGACCATTCAAAAACTCGATCCGTATATCAATGTTGATCCGGGTACATTGAATCCTTATGAACATGGGGAGTGTTATGTTACGGAAGACGGAGCTGAAACCGATCTCGACCTTGGTCATTATGAGCGTTTCCTCAACATGCCAACATCACAAGCCAATAACATTACCACCGGTCGTATTTACCAAAGCGTGATCGAAAAAGAGCGCAGAGGTGATTATCTTGGTGAAACTGTACAGGTGATTCCTCACATCACTGACGAAATAAAATACCGAATCAAACTTCTTGCAAGCAGTGGACACTATGATTTTATCATCACTGAAATTGGAGGAACTGTTGGCGATATCGAATCTCTGCCTTATATTGAAGCTGTTCGTCAGATGCGTTGGGAAATGGGAAACAGATGCCTCGTGGTGCATTTAACACTTATCCCCTATCTCGCTGCAGCAGGCGAATTGAAAAGCAAGCCCACACAACACTCAGTAAAAATGTTGTTGGAACAAGGGGTGCAACCTGACATACTTGTTTGCCGCACTGAACGACATCTGAGCGAAAATCTGAAACACAAAATAGCATTGTTCTGTAACGTTGAACCTACTTCCGTTATTGAGTCTATTGACACTGATACTATCTATAATGTCCCTGTTTTGATGAAAGCAGAGAACCTCGATAAAGTGGTGTTGAGGAAAATGAATATGCCGGAAAATCAGGAGACCGATCTTGTGAAATGGGAGGAGTTTCTTTACAGGTTTAAAAATCCCAATGATGAAGTTACGATCGGGCTTATCGGCAAATATGCAGAGCTGAAAGATGCCTACAAATCCATTTCGGAATCCTTTATTCATGCTGCTTCTGTTCATCAGTGCAGGGTCAAAGTTAAGATGATACATTCAGAAGAAATTGAACCAGGCAATGTGAAAGATGTTTTAAAAGGGCTTAATGGAATTCTTGTAGCACCCGGATTTGGAGAACGTGGAATTGAAGGAAAAATAACAGCTATTCAATATGCAAGGGAAGAGAAAATTCCTTTCCTTGGCATTTGTCTTGGAATGCAATGTGCCGTCATTGAATTTGCACGAAACGTACTTGGTTTTAAAGATGCTCATTCTACTGAAATGAATCCACGCACCTCACATCCTGTCATAGATATTATGGAAGCTCAGAAGAAAATATCCTGTAAAGGAGGAACCATGCGGCTTGGCGCATACCCTTGTGAGGTGGTTGAAGGCACCAAAGCATTTGATATTTATGGCATCAAAAGCATTTCGGAGCGTCACAGGCATAGGTATGAATTCAACAATAAATATCTTGAAGATTTTAAGAAAGCCGGTATGATTGCTTCTGGAATAAACCCAACAGACTGCCTTGTTGAAATTATGGAAATACCTTCGCACCCTTGGTTCGTAGGCGTTCAGTTCCATCCTGAATATAAAAGCACAGTTGCAAGGCCACATCCGGTGTTTGTTGCATTTGTCAAGGCTGCATTGGACAATAAATAAGTCAGTAGTCAATAGTCAATAGTCATTGACAGAATAACCCAAATGAATCATTTTATTGTTTCATTTTTTCGTAATTTTGTGCATCGTGAAAGATAAAACAAAACTCATTAGCAGCTTGATAAAATTTAACATCAGAGAAATTGACCCTGATGCTCAAATTATTCTTTATGGCTCACGAGCACGCGGTGATGAAAGAGAAGATTCTGATTGGGATATTTTAGTATTGACAGATGACCCTACAGATATTCAAAAAGAAAGTGTTTTCAGGGATCACTTATATGATTTAGAACTTGAAACCGGAGAGCCTTTTTCAATATTTGTTTTTTCAAAAGCTGATTGGAATACAAAACAAAGTGTCACGCCTTTTTATTATAATGTAACCAAATGTGGGATACGGTTATGAATAATTTAAGGAAAGAAATAAACATTATAGACAGAAGCCTATTGAGATTCTGTATCGGTTAAATCTCCGAAAAAAAAGTCCTTTGGTTTATTGAGTGTGCTCCGAAAAGTAATAGAAACAAAAATGCCGCTAAGACACTAAGACATCAAGATACGCAAAGCATTGAAAAGCAAGTTTGTTTTTTTGCGAAACTTCGAGTCTTTGAGCCTTTGCGGCAAGAAAAAGACTTATCGTAGTGAACTCTTTATTCAAATTTCACATCTGCCATATTTCCTTACACAGAGCGAAACAACCATTTCATATAATTTTTCAAATTTCGGTTCAAAAGTCGGAAGAATCCTGTTATATTTGCGCTCTAATAATAATGAAACAATCAATCAACAAAAAATAGAAAAATGAAAAAGTTTTTTTTAGCGTTTATTATCGTTGCCACCCTTGGATTTAAAGGCTTTGCAGCAACACCTGACGAGGGTATGTGGTTACCTATGCTTATCGAACGTCTGAATTATGTGGATATGCAGAAAATGGGACTGCATCTTACTGCCGACGAAATTTACAGTGTCAACCATTCAT
>CAISZK010000290.1 GCA_903889915.1 uncultured Bacteroidota bacterium | reverse complement strand
GATGTTGGATGTTGGATGTTGGATGTTGGATGTTGGATGTTGGATGTTGGATGTTGGATGTTGGATGTTGGATGTTGGAAATTTGAAATTTGAAATTTGAAATTTGAATGGAGCTTTGTGATAAAAATCCTGAAAGGATGAAATGATTATAGAAATCAAAATGCAACGATTTCTGAAACATTGAAAGTGTGAAATAATAATGCCACCCCTTACGGGGTTATGGATTTGTCGGAATTGAGTTATTACAATAATACCATCCCTTTCGGGATTAAGGAAAACCTGTCAGAGTCTTTTCGACCTGACAGAGTTTTGTAGATAAAAAAATCCCCTCCCCCATATTCAAGATTAAAGAAAACCTGCCAGCGTTTTTTTCAACCTGGCAGCGTTTTGTAAACAAAAAAAATTCTGATTTGCAGAAACAATTAATAATTGCCTCTTTACTTTTTAACCTTAAAATCCATTATAGATTCAGTCGGGTCAAGGCTATTATAAATTACTTTATAGTAGCCATTGGGAGCATCTACAGGGAGATCTTTCCCATCATAAGTACACCCGCAAGTATTTGTGTATTTTTTTCCTCCAACTACAAATTCGTAATCTACATAATTCCCTTTTTGATAATATTCCCTTAGAGTTCTTCCTCTTGTTTCCGCAAAATTATTCTTAATTCTCCGGTCTCTGTTTGTATTTTGAATTATCCCGTAAAACATAAGCCCGCTAAGTAAAAGTACAACTATCCCAATGGTAAGACGATTAACTTTTTTTCCATTACTGTCATAACAATCTTCTTTTAAAAAAAACTTTGCCAACTGGTAAATCCCCACCAAGGCAACAATTGAAGATATTGCAAGGAAAATCCAAAACAATGTTTCTGATTGCTCGAATATGTAACTGCTTTCTTCCATTTATTTAAAAATTAAAAAACGATCAACTGTTTTCATAAAAAAAAATTATTCAAGGTTCCATTTCATAATCATGGAATTTGCCATCCGGTTTTTTAATTCTGATTTTAGTACTACCCGATTTCTTAATTACAGAATCACCAATTTTCATATCATTCCACATTGCACCAGGCCATGCGTCAACCCATAATTTAAGATCGTTATCACCCATATTATATTCAATAAATGCAGCTCCATGATCAGAATGGTCTATATATTTTTGGATTATTACTCCATAAATCTTACGATCAATTATTTCTTTTTTTACCCAAGGAAAGGTACAACTAAAAAAAAGAGAGAATACTGTGATAACTAATATTAAGATCCTAATAATTTTCATACTACCTTCCATTTATAATAACGGAATAAAGTTATTGATGTAAAAATTAGTATTTGTAAAAAACACCCATAATATTCTGATTACTTTTGCAAAAATAATTATTTTGCACAAACCAATCCAAGCCAGAAATTTTTTTTTCATCTCTTCAAATGAGACTAAAATCAATTGCCTATTTTTGCTTTTCACAGTTTGTTCAAACAAACTGCAATAAATGCACTCTCGCTGCCATCTATTGCAGTCAGGCTTTACTGACTGAAAAAGAAACATCATGCCTCCTTGCTTTAGCATCATTATTTTTACTTAAACATTCAATAAAAATATCAAATAATCATCCCATCCAAAATAAAAATTACTTACCTTTACGGAATCAAATAAAGTGTCATGGATGGCACAGATATTACGGATGAAAACCTGCACGAAGCTGACCGTAATTTATTAATTCGGCAATAGCAGTCGGCAGCCGGCATTCAGCAAGGTTCCTCATCTTTCTATCTTTTTCTATGATAATTTTTGATTTAAGATTTTTGATTTAAGATTTAAAATGACTATTAATGACCAATGACAATCAATGACTATTAATGACTATTGACTATTAACCTAAAAAATAAATAAACCATGGCACATACTTTTGACACCTCGAAACAATATGTTCAAATATTTGAACACGACACATTGGAAATAAAAGAGCAAAAATATTTCAAAGCTATTGAAGAGCATCCGGAAGCGAAGGATTATTTGTTGCGCAATTTGTTTTTTGTTTACCTGATGGAACACCAATACGACAAAGCATTGCCATGCATTCAGCAGGCCATTGAATGTGCGCCTGCCGGATCGAAAGATCTGAGTGATTATTATGGTTGCCTTTCACTTTGCTATAGCTGGATGGGTGATGATAAAGCTTCAATTGCAGCACAGGAGAAGTCGGTGGAACTGGAAGCCGATGCCGAAAGCATTATTCAACTGGCTCAAATGTATGAGGAGCAAAAAGATTACAAGAAGTCTGTGGCCATGTATGCACAGGCTTTTTACAATCCTGATAAAAACTTTCATGATTTTGAAAACAGAACCTTTTACACTTACATAGATTTGTATTTTGAAAAGGATACAGAATTCCCCAAGGCAAAGAAATTATTGACAAAATTGCTGAAAGCCGCTTCCACTCCTGAAGAACGCGCCTGCATGTACTGTGCGCTTTCGTACATGTATGAACGTTGGAAAGATTTCCCTATGTCAGTTGACAGCGCCCGCCGTGCAATGGAACTAATGCCCGCCAATTATCAGGTTGTTCTAAGTCTTGCCGAAAGCTTTGCCGGCAGCCAGCAACTTCAGGAGGCTATTGAAGTATTTGATCAGATAGTGCCGATAGCAGAAGCCTCACCCGACAGGGAGGAAATGCTGCATGTGTATTACAACAGAACCGGCGAACTTTATATTTCAATGAATAAATTCGAAGAAGCTGTGAAGTGTTATGAAAAAGACCTGGAACTTTATTCAAACATTCACCGCACTTATGAAACACTAAGGCAGTTGGCCGCCATTTATTATCAACAGCACCAATATGCACTTGCAAAACCTTACCTGCTCAGGATCATTGAAACCTGGCCCAATTGCCACACCAAAGCTTATTCTTCGCTGGCAACTTATTATCTGGAGGTGGAGGAAGATGCCGAAAACGGGCTTAATTACCTGCTCAAAGCCACACAGGTGAATGGGCAAACCCCTGAAAAGATAAAGGGAAATGACGCAGAAGAGGCAGCAACCCTCAATGCTTATATTGGCAGCGTTTACTACAGACGACTGCAAGATGAAACGTCAGCAATAGAATATTACGAAAGAGCGCTGGAGTGCGGGCCAAAGAAAGAAATTGAAGCAGAAGTATGCACGGCATTGTATGAAATTTACAAGAAAAACGGCAACGAAAAACGCGCTGCTGAATTGAAAGAAAAACGCACCGGACCGGCAATGCTGCTCGATATGTTCTCCGGCGATTTTCAGGCGCCTCCACCGGCTAACTTGCAGGCACGATTGAACAAACCAAAAAACACAAAAGAAGAAATTGAACAACTCCCCTATCATTACAAAAAACTGCCAACAGAATCAGGCCAAAGTCTTCAATATTTCCTTGACCTGCAGGAAGAATTTTATGAAGACTTGTTGAACAACCCTGCCTATAAAGAGTTTTTCAGTAAATACAATCCCAAATCGGTGAAAAACTTTTGCTACGAATATGCAAAGCACAAAAGACATCTGGTTGAGCTGGCTAAGTATGATATGGATCCCGATGAGAGCAGTCGGGAAATGATACTGCGAACGGATACCGAAGAAATATTTGAACTTATTCTGCAAAAAAAACTTTGGGATAAACAATTGATGTGGAGAGCAGGCAAGATCAAAATTAAGGAAGTGCAGATCGCTTATGATTTTCAGATCTGGGAAAATCAGATAAAAGAATGTCCTTTCCTTGATGATGTGACACCCGAAGAAATAGCAGTAATGAAAGAGTTTCTTGCCTCTGATAATTTTTACGCAGAACCAGGAGGCTGGCTTGTAGGCTGGCAGGATTACGAAAAACTGATCGTGAGAAATGAAGATGACGACTTTGATCATTTGCCCCCCTGGTATGAGTTCTATGATGAAAGAATGGGAACAGGTTCGCTGTTATTATTACCCGATCTGCGCGGTACCAAAGAAAAAGCATACAAACAGCTTTACTATAAATGGAAACGCAGTCAGCCACCTGATCCAGTAGTGAAGCGTGAGCCGGAGCCACCTTACTTAGGACATCTGTTTGGAATGGATTCCGATTATGTAAAGTTTATGGAACTCTTCGAAAACGATTACCTCTGCAAGCTGCAACAGGAAAGGATGAACTATAAAAATTACCCTGACAAAACCTATGATGAGGACGGAGTGAGAGAAGCTATTATGGAGCTTGAACATGCAGAAACACCCGTGTATTTGGAAAGCGGATTGGTATGGCATCAGGCAATTGTTAAAGCTGCCATGAAATATAAAAACTCACGCATCGCCGATTATCTCGACACAGTTTATGAAACCTACCAGATGCAAAAGGAGCTTAATCTGATTGCCCCCGGCGATATAAATATTGAACATGGTCACCAGTCTCTGCACAAAATGTTCCTCGAAGAAATCCTCAAAGGAAAAGAACTGAGTGGAGAAGAGGGAAGTGAAGAGTTTTAGGAAAAGGTTTGTGGTTTGTTGTTGTGGATGTGTAGTAATGACTATTTACTGATGACTTTTTATCTCTGCGTAATAAAAAAAATGCAAAGAGAATTTTGAGCAAATCTTAAATCAAAAATCTCAAATCAAAAATACTTTTCCTCTTTCATCCTTAACACAAATTAGGATATCTTAATTTGAATTTCATTTCAAAACCCTTTATTGTGTCGTAACTTTGCAATAATAGTTTATGAAAAATTGTTATGCAGAATCACAGGAAAAGACCAGGCTTATTTCTACCTTTATTGTTATGCTTTTCCATGTCAATTTCAAATATGCTGTTTGCCCAGAGAGGCACTACCTACACCATTTCAGGGATTGTGAAAGATGACAGCACCGGCAACAGTCTCACAGGCGCCAGGGTTTACCTGAAAGAAAATCCAATGGGCGCTACGATCACCAACCAGGAAGGTTATTTCACGATCACTTCTTTGGTAGGCAACTATTCACTCATTGTTTCATTTATTGGCTACAGCCAGGACACTTTAAAAATTAATGTCAATGCAAATCTGACTTTGGGTATTTCTCTCAAACCCTCATCAGAGATGTTGAATAAAGTGGTTGTTAAAGGTATCAGGGAAAACAAGAATGTGGAAAGCTCAGAAGTGGGACGATTCACTATTCCTATCAAACAACTGAAAGAGCTGCCGTCATTATTCGGAGAGGTGGATGTGATGAAGATCATTCAGCTTACCCCCGGAGTGCAGGCGACCGGCGAGGGCAACACAGGCTTCTATGTTCGTGGCGGTGGTCCTGATGAAAATCTTATTCTGCTTGACAATGCCGTTGTCTATAACCCTTCACACCTGCTGGGTTTCTTCTCTATTTTCAATTCTGATGCACTCGAAAATTTCGAACTTATCAAGGCAGGAATGCCTGCCAACTATGGTGGAAGGCTTGCTTCGGTACTTGATATCACCACGAGAGATGGCGATTTGAACAATTATCATGTTACCGGCGGCATCGGACTAATATCCTCACACATTACAGCAGAAGGACCTATCAAAAAGAACAAGAGTTCGTTTATCATTTCCGCACGCAGAACATATATCCTTCAACTCGTGCAGCCATTTCTGGGGAGCCAGTCACCAATCAAAGGAGTGAACTATTACTTCTATGATATGAATGCGAGATTGAATTACATTTTGTCAACAAAAGACAGGCTTGCTTTCAGTGGTTATATTGGCAACGATGTCTTCACCATGAAACAAAACGGGCAGTCGTTCACAAACGATATCAGATGGGGCAACGTGATCACAAGCCTTAAATGGACACATATCTACAGCAACAAACTGTTTTCTGATCTTTCAGCCTTCTATACAAATTATAAATTTCAGTTCAGCGCAACGCAGGATTCCACGAATGTCAAAATCTTTTCAGGAATAAAGGACTGGTCAGCAAAACTCAGTTATTCCTATATTCCGAGCGAAAAACAAGATATTAAATTCGGCGCCGATTACACCTTTCATACTTTCACTCCCAACAACACCAATGCACAGGCCGGGAATGTTCAGTTGAATACAGGCACCTCAATGGATATGTATGCAAACGATGTAGCAGCCTATCTTTCGGACGATGTGAATTTAAACGAAAGAATAAAATTGAATGGCGGATTGCGCTTCACTTTCTTTGAGCAGACAGGCCCCTTCAACCGTTATGTTACCAGCAGCGACAATGTGATCATTGATACAATTCATTACGCATCTGGAGCAAAAGTTAAATCATACAGTCATATTGAACCACGGCTATCATTCAGATACAGCCTGAATCCTTCTTCTTCCATCAAGGCTTCATTTACGCAAAACTATCAGTACATAAATCTCGCTTCCATTTCGGATGTTACATTGCCGATGGACCTGTGGATACCGAGCACATCCTTAGTTAAACCACAGTTTGGCTCACAGTATTCATTAGGCTTTTATAAAAATTTCAGGAAAAACATGTTCGAATCATCAGTAGAGGTTTACTATAAAGAGATGCACAACATGATCGAATTTAAGGAAGGCTATGTGCCACTTGATAACACCGGCAACAACATTGACAACAGCCTGACTTTTGGAACAGGTCGCTCCTATGGTTCGGAATTCTTTCTAAAGAAAAGAACAGGCAAGCTCACGGGATGGGTGGGATATACACTTTCATTCACCACAAGAACATTCTCCGAGATCAACCAGGGACAGACTTTCTGGGCAAAATACGACCACAGGCATGATGTGGATATTGCCCTTACCTACGACATTTCAAAAAAACTTACAGCTTCGGTTGTCTGGGTTTACACATCAGGAAATGCACTGACACCGCCAATTGGCAGGTATTTTTTCGACAACCAGATCATCATTCAGTGGGGCGCAATGGATTCTTACAGGATGGCGCCTTATCACAGGATGGATGTTTCACTGACATACACGCCGCAGAAGAAAAAGAGATTTGAGCAAAGCTGGAACTTTTCGGTTTACAACCTTTATGACCGGCACAACCCATACTACATAGCTTTTGTTACAACAGGCAATCTGAATGATTACAATGTGACAACTTCTGCAAAACAGATTTCACTCTTCCCTTTACTACCTTCGGTTTCATGGTCATTTAAATTTTAAAAAGATGAAAACATTAAATAAAAAAAACGGTTACCTGGTTTTAATGATTATAGGATTTCTTTCACTGCTCTTAGAAGCATGTTCAAAAGATGTCAATATAAAACTGCCTGCTTTCACTGAATCTTATGTGATAGACGGGGAGATAGAGCAGGGCAAGCCTGCCATGGTTTTTGTAACGAACAATACACCCTATTTTGGAACGACAGATTCGATTACAATGATCCAATCAATCGTTGTCCCCAATGCAATTGTTACGGTAAGTGATGGTGTAAATTCGGAAGTACTGACAAAAACCTTCCTTCCAGATTACATCCCTCCTATCGGTTACATGGGAACTTCTTTGCTTGGCGAAGTAGGTAAAACCTATAATCTGACCGTAAACATTGAAGGGAAAATATTAACTGCAACCACAACAATCCCTGCACCGGTGCACTACAATTCAATTTATTTTAAGCTGCAACCCAACGAAGACAGCACGGGAATGTTATGGCCTACACTGTCAGCACCTGCTGACCCTGAACTTTATTTCAGAATTTTTACAAAGAGAGGAACAAAAGACAGAAGATATGTACCTTTAAGACGTGGGTCAGTTTATAATGATGCAACTTTCCAGGGACAGACAGTCACCTTTTCATTGAGCCGCAGCAGGGCCAATCTCGACAATATTACCAACATTTCCTTTGGATTCCGGTTCGGTGGATTCTTTAAACTTGGAGATACAATTTCAGTCAGGACGTGCACTGTTGACAAATCAAGCTATGATTTCTGGAAAGCAATGGAGCAGGAAAAAAGCACCAACAACAATCCTTTTGCAACCCCTGTTTCAATCCCTTCAAACATCAATGGAGGACTTGGCACATGGACAGGCTACGGAGCCGACTACGAAACAGTTTATGCAAAATGATGTGTTGTGAGATACTGCCAGTATAGTATTCTTAAACTGCATAAAAATTTCAATGTTTACTTTTCGACATTGGGGTGAACCATATTTTATTTTTTTCATATCTTTGTCAACGATCTTTTGAAGAAAAAATCTCTGAACATTTTTGTTTATAACACAGAGATTCCATAATTGTAAAGAAAGATTTACTGCGGTAGTAGCTCAGTTGGTAGAGCGTCAGCTTCCCAAGCTGAAGGTCGTGGGTTCGAGACCCATTTACCGCTCTTTAAAATTCCAAGAACCAATATCCAATACCCAAATTCATAGGATACAACTTCCCAGTCCCTCTCCTGCTTCATCAATATTCATAAACGAGTCAGGCATTTTAATTATATTTGCAAACTATTTGAACCAATAATTTTCACTCTATGATGACACCAAGAAGTTTCTTCATTTCATTGTACTTTCTGCTGTTTACGGCACTTTCTTTCGGGCAGGAAGTTTATGTGAATGTTCAAAACACAAGCATCTATGAATTTATTGATGAGCTTGCAAATTGCCAAATCATTTCATTGAATAGTGTCATTAAGCCATATTCAAGAGTATTTATTGCGGAAATATTGAATGATGCATCAAAAAACACTACTAAGTTAAACAAACGACAACGTGATGAATTAGCTTTTTATCTGAAAGATTACAGTAAAGAATTGCCCGGATTTCAGACCACAGATTATCTTGGAAAGAATTTCATCTCAAAACGCAAAGTACCATTTAAAAAACGAATTGACCTGTTCTATTACAAAGATTCATTATTTACGTTTACCTTAAATCCAATTTTAGGCTTGAGTTATTATAAAAATGAAAATGGAACCAATTACCATCGGTGGAATGGAGCAGAAGCATACGCAACCGTAGGAAAACACTGGGGCTTTTATGCCAGCTTAAGAGACAATCACGAATCGGAATTGTTTGCTGAAAAGGAATACCTGACACAACAAACCGGTGGATCATTTAAAGGAGATGGAAAAGGTGGTGGAGATTACGAAGAAATGAAAGGTGGAATTACCTATTCATGGAGTTGGGGAAGTGTGGGGTTGGTAAAAGATAACATTACCTGGGGAAACAATTATCATGGTGCCAATATCATTTCGGACAGAGCACCTTCATTTCCTTTTTTGAAGTTCCATGCCAAACCTGTGAAATGGTTTGAATTAAATTACATCCATGGCTGGTTATCATCTTTGGTAATTGACAGCAGCCGGACCTATAATTATGGCAGTGGTGCAAATACTGGCACACGTATAGTTTACCGAGATAAATACATTGCTGCAAACATGCTAACCTTTACTCCATTTAAGAAGCTGGATATTTCCTTTGGAAATTCAATCATTTATAGCGATATTGGAATAAACCTTGGTTATTTAATCCCTATCATGTTTTTCAAAGCAATTGATCACAGCCAGAATGGCCTTAATGATTATGCAGGGCAAAATGCACAAATGTTTTTTGATATTTCTTCAAGGCAGATCAATCATCTTCATTTATACTCTTCGCTTTTTATTGATGAAATAAACCTGCATAACATGTGGAACAAGGCAAAGGAAACCAACTTTATTAGTTTCAAAGGAGGTTTTGCACTGTCTGATTTTCCATTACAAAATGTAACATTGATTGCTGAGTACACCCATACCAATCCAATCACATATAAACATAATGTTCCCACTACGACTTATGAAACGGATTTATTTAACATGGGAAATTATTTGAGAGATAATGCAGAAGAATATTATTACGCATTACAGTACAAACCAATAAGAGGATTGCAAATTGAACTTTCTTATTTGAATGCAATGAAGGGACCTGATTATCCTTATATCAAAACAGGGAATGTAACGAATGTACTAGGTTTACCTTTTTTGAGTGTAATTGAATGGAGTGAAAAGAATATTTCCTGCAAAGTTAGCCATGAAGTGTTTAATGATATTTTTGTTTTTGCAAGCTTTTCTAATTCTTTCATTATGGATATTCAGAAGATCTATGAACCTGAATATTTTCTTGGGAATACAAATACTATTAATGTGGGAATGAACTGGGGGTACTAAATAGTTTCTGAACGAAAACTCACATTTTTTAAAAAAATGCGATAATATTATTTTTCGTTTTTGCGATTAGCCACAAATTTTTTATTTTTTTTGACTTCCAGATTTAACCCACATTGCAGCCAAAGCCGCTATTTTATCAACAAAACCCACCAAAAACCCATGATTTATTAACAACGGCTAAGAACACAAATAATCACTGTTGTG
>CAISZK010000289.1 GCA_903889915.1 uncultured Bacteroidota bacterium | reverse complement strand
AGCCCAATTCTTACTACAACTATTACTTTAGAACGCTTGCGGAAAAGAGGTTACGAAGCTATGCTTGAGTATTACGAAAAAGTTGCTCCACATCTTAATGAACCGCTGTATACGCGACCCGTACGTACAGTGGTGTGAGAGGCGCACTCCGTCCGGCAATACCGGGCGGAGCCGTCTACTCGATTGATTGAAAACCTGGCAGCGTTTAAATATCACTCCATCATAAAAATTTCATCAATTTCAATATCCTTTCTGTTATGAGCATTTATAAAGCCTGCTTTATCATTGAACCAACCAAGGATTTTTGTTCTTTCAATTTTTGTTGACTTTATTGAAATAACTGA
Source organism: uncultured Bacteroidota bacterium (assembly GCA_903889915.1). Classification (GTDB taxonomy): domain Bacteria; phylum Bacteroidota; class Bacteroidia; order Bacteroidales; family CG2-30-32-10; genus CAISZK01. The sequence goes on along the minus strand of CAISZK010000289.1, from coordinate 7,888 downwards.
ACCGTAGGACGACCAGGGATAATCGGAACATGATGCGACAAAGCCATGTTTCACGGGGTTGTTATGAATATAAAGAATCAAATTTTTAAAATAGTCCGTATTATCAACCATTATTCTTTTGAAAGACTTTTGAAATAATGAACCTGTTCTTGAATGTTGTTCATTTATTGCTTTGGCAAATGCGTTAAACATGTGCGAAAAATGATGGGTGGGGTCAGGTTTTCTGGATGATAAAACGCTGCCGGGTTTTGCAAACGCCGGCAGGTTTCCGGTAGTTTTAAACCTATCTGCATTTTTTGATCCAAACCTGCCAGCGTTTTTTGAACCTGGCAGCGTTTCGTCAACCAAATAATATCCGATTTCCTCCTCAGTTTTTATCCTTACCAGCAAATGAAAGTGATTTGGTAAAAGGCACCATGCATAGGTTTCAGCAACGCCTGAAATATAATCATCATAAAGCTGCATGAAATGGAGATAATTTTCCTTCTTATAAAACAGGTTAACTCCGTTTAATCCTTTGTTGTAAATGTGATAATATTTGCCATGAAGAAGATGAGAGGTCTTTTCCATATTTTTTATTTTTTTTTAAACATTGCCAGGTTTGGTTGATAAAACGCTATCGGGGTTGATAAAAACGCTGGCGGGTTCTTCAAACGCCGGCAGGTTTCCGGCTGCTTGAACCTGCCAGCGTTTTTCAACCTGGCAGCGTTTTGTGTCGCCTGTATTTTTTTCAATATCTGGAAGCCTTATCACCAGTTGACTATTTTCAAGATGTAGGTAAGCAGGATTCCCAAAATTCAATGTTTGTTTTAGCATTAAAATAAATTGAATGACCTAAATACGTCAAAGATGATAAAAGTTTGTTGTGGTTATTGATATTTTTTTTCAGTTTATAGGATGAAAAAATATTTTTGATTAACCCATTATATTGGTGATTTTGCCAATTCGATTGACTTTTAATTTCCAACAAAATTCTTTTATCATGATACCCTCAAATGATTTTTGATTTTTTGATTGTGGACTTCCCACTCCAAATTCATTTTGAATGGGGTAATTTAAGCCTCTCTTTTCTTGTTCCTTTTTAGAGATATTAAATATCACTGTTGCGGAATGACTCTGAATAAAATTTGCTAAATCTCCTGAACCATCAATAAATTTATAAACTTTTTTCAACTGTTCTTTATTTAAATTTCGAAAATCACTTAAGTTCCTTCTTTCTTTTTCCTCTTCAGACGGCACATAAACCAAATCATTCGGAGATAAATAAAATAGCAGTGAATCACCTTTTTCATTTTTATCAGGAACTGCTATTAATCCTTGTTTCTGCCTCTCGATTACAATATTCAGGGGAATGCTCTCGTAATTACGCTTTCCTTTTTCATCAACATAAATAGCAAAAAATAAATTGGTGCCTTTTGCAGCCTCTACGTATTTGTCTTTTTTATTACCAATGCTACCAACATTAAATTTGTTTCCTTTAGGTTCGTAAGTTCTGACTTTAATTATTGACTGGTGATTTTTCCCTTCATTAAGTTTTACAATTTCTTTATTAAGTATATCAATACCGTCAGGGGAGAAGGCCAATTCAGGATGTTCAATTATTTTTCCATCTTTAACTTCATCATGATTTTTCAAATGACTGAATAATATCTTTTGAATTCCTGTGTCAGTGATAGACTGAATTTTTTCAGCATTGAAACTGTCATCCAGTTTAACTCTTGATGCAACATTATCCTTTTCCCAGTAATAAACTTCTACTTTTGAAATATCTTTCTTGTTCCATTTATTGTCAAGGTCTTTAAAGAATTTTTGAATTTTCTTCTTGTCGGGATTTTGGGAAAAAAGTTCTTTTATTTTTCGTTTCAATTCTTTATCAACTATGGATTCTACATTATCAAGAGCTGATGAAAGCGAAACTGTTTTTTTGAAACGTAATTGAATCAAACCTGAAACAGTATCTTTGTGCAAAGGTTTTCTCACTGCCCAATTGTCGCCCAAAGTTTGTTTTACCATTTCTTTTTTTAAGCTTCCGTCTTTTTGTGTCACCCATTTCTGATGATGATTGACAGTTTTATTAATAACTCTCAGGTTTTGTTTAAAACTTACTAATGTTGTCTGCAAAATTTCTTTTGCATCTAATGCGAAATTATTCCATGGATTTTTAAACACCCATTTATAATTATCCTTACTTCCTTCATTGTATTTTTTTAAACAAAGCGTGCTTTTTAAATCATACCTTGTGTCTTTTTTATCTGCTTTTGCATATTCATTGTTCAGGTAGTTTATATGGTTGCGGCTTGCACAGGCAATCACCATTGCATCCATGGCATGGTGCCGGTGATCAATTCTTTTCTTGCTAAATCCTTTCTGCAATTCAAATGGAACCTGAGGTAAAAACTTATTTGTTTGAGGATTTATTTTTCCAAAGTTACTACTATTGGTGATTTGATTAAGACGGACAAAACGTGGTGTAATAATGTCATTCCAAATATCATTCAATCCCCAATCCTGCTTTAAAATTGAAGTGATTGATCCATTGCTTGAAAGTACATTTTTAGAGGTTGTTTCCTGTTCATTTTCTTCCCTCACAATATTGGAAAGTAAGTTTTTTACAACTTTGCTGATATATCTGGTATCATTTAGCTGCCGTTCAATCATCTTTTCAGGAATGTCTTCCAGTAAAAGTTTTTTCATTTTACCGGTGCTGCTTGCATAATGTTTCATTACAAAATCCTGGTATCCTTCTTCGGAAAATATTTCAACTGATTTTCCATAATTCAAAGAAACTTTTTCCCCATGATGATTTTTAATAAACTCAAGCCCCAGTTGATTATCTTTTAATTTATTTACTTCACTTTCACAAATAACTTTGTTGCCAAAAGAATCATCAAAAAATCGGGATTGTGGAATGATATGCTCAATTTCATAATCAGAAGTAAAAAGTCTGTTCAATGGAATTACTGCACCAGTATAAGGCGACCTGTACTTTTGTTCAAGCCACAATTTATATCTGTTCAATTCCGATTTTGAAGGCAATGAGGTTTTACTGATCTTTAAAATATCATCAGGAATTTCACTCTCTGAATTTAAAACGAAATCTTCATAAATTTTTAGAATTTCCTGCTGTCCGGGAGAATAAGGACGAACATTTTCAACATTGCTGTCGTTTAATAATTCAATCAATAAAGCTTTGATACGAAGATTGGTGTTTTCGTTTTCTGTGTTTTTTAAAGTTATTTGTTTACGTTTATCAGCAGGATTTTTCATTTCCCGTCCCAATTCGATATGAATTTCATCAAAGAAATTTTCTTTGCCTTCACCATAAGTTTTCCAAATATCTCTTACTACTTGCAGTGTTTCATTGATTACCTGCTCTACGATCGGATTACGAAGTGAATGCTGTTCGAGCAATGAAATATCATTTGCTGTGTGCCATTTTGTTATTTCTCCTTCTTCTGAATGCCTGTTATAAACTATATAGCCGGTCAACCAAAGTGGTAATCCTTTAAAATCTTTTATGTCCTTTAACAGAATTGCTTTTTCCCGTACCCTGTTTTTTATTTTTTCATCAAATTCACCATTCAGGATATTTTCTATTCTTTCTCTTGTTTGTGGATGTATATTTTCTTCTTTCCAATATTTCCCCATTCTCATCAATGGCAGAAGCTTCTTAATTGCTTTGTAAGAATAAGCGCCATATTCCTTTTCAATGCGGGGATATTTCTTAAAACGTTCAATAAAATCATCGCCTAAATTGTGTTTGAGAGCAAATGATTTCAATGCTTTTTCAATTTCAATTTTATCTTCTATGGAATACAGGATATGCCAAAGAGCTTCTTCGGTTTCTTTGGTTAAAAAATATGCAGGCACATTCTCCACTTTCTCAAGCCGTGTTTGAATTTGTGAATGTGTTTCATTGCAAGGATAGCTTTTGTCTTCTACGAAATTCCACCTGTATTTCTCAGCCTGTTTTTTTAAATTGAATGCAGGATATTTAAGAAATGCTTTTTGATCAACTTCTTTACGGTTATTCAACCATTCATAAAGATCAACCCAATCTTCTTCAGTTTTCAGGAAAATTGATGTAACGTCTGAATCATCTTCTCTTAAAAATAGTTTTAGGTTCTTCATCCATTGCCACAACCTGAATTCCTGAAACAATGGATGCGATTTGGCAATACATTTTATTGGTACCGGTATAAATTTTCCTTCATCATTCTTGTATCTTCTGCTTTCGTATCTGCAATTACTGATCAGGGACTTTTTGCTTTTTAGAGGGCGTTGATAAAAAATAATATCATTCAGAAACAAATGAGCAAATCCCTTGCTGCTAATACTGTTTCTGTGTGCATTATTGTTTTTATAAAGTTCTTTTAAACATTCCTGATAAAGTTCATTGTTTTGCAATTCCGAATGTTCATTTATTTGTTTTTCTAAGATGGCTGTCAATTCAGCTTTGTAGAATTTTCTTTCAATAGTTCGGACCAATTTGCCCTTTATTTTCTGATCAGGATTTTGAAGCAAAGTATCGTAAATAAAAGAACCTACAGTTTTGTGCGATTTTTCAATTTTATCCTCTGTACTTTTTTTAATTGCAATCCAATCTTCCTCTGAATTCACTGCTTTGAAGCTTCTCTTTACTTTTCCTTCTTTATCTGTCTTAAAAGTTCCATCATCATTAAGATCTGTAGTTACAATGAATTCTTTGATCTTATCTTTCCAGTCAAATAATGGAATCTTGCTTGATCGGCGGTATATCCAACCATTTTCAAGAATAACATTATACCAAACATCGTCTTTTTTCTTATCACCGCTGTCTTCAACTTTTACAACTTTCAATTCATGAAATTCTATAAGTTTGTTGGGTGTTTCTTCGTCGTCTTCACCACGCAATTGATAATATCCTCTCTTCTGGTTGAAACTTAGAAGCAGCCATGCCAACTCTACTTTTTCAATCTTTTTGGTCAATGCTTTCTTGCGTAAATAATAAATGGTCCAGTCGTAAGGAATTAAGGCTGGTTTACCATATTTGTTGAGCAATAATTTTGGCTGATGAATTTTAAAATCTTCCAGCATTTCGTCAAAAGATTTTTTGAAAATAAATTCTCCTTTATCATCATAGACCAATTTGGGTTCAGCATAATCAATGAATTGACCAAAATGGCGATCAAAATCAATATGATTTGCATAATGCTTCGGCAGAAAATCAAGAATATTCAGAACCCTGTGGAGCCTTTCTCTTCTTAATAAATGTCTTTCTCTTAACCGGCGTGTACCTCTATATCCTGTTCTTTCGGCAGTCTGAGAAATAGAATTGCCTTTATCAAATTCACCTAAAATTTCTTGTGACATTGGGATAATTCTGCTTCCAATATCAATGATGTTCCCGGCATTATTTTTTGTGTCCTGGTTTACCAATGCCCACCCAATTGAATTAGTTCCCAAATCAAGTCCTAAAATTTTTTTCATAAATCTTGTTTTTGTTCAATAAATATTTTCTACTTTTGCTGCATACGAAAAAAGCGAATCACAATAAGGATTATTCCGTTGTGAAAACATTTAAAGCGGTTCCCTCAAAAGAATCGCTTTTTTTATGTCCATCCCTTTGTTCATAGCGCTTGCAACGGTTCCCGCTTACTTCTCATATCGCGAAAAATGGTTTTACAATTTCACTCCGTAAAATTAAATAAATTTCACAAATACCAAATATTTGTTTCACTCCTCTGTTGACCGTAAGAATAAAATTTAAAAATTTCACTATTCCCCAATCCATCTTTCCATGACCGGAAACAAAGATTACGTAATAGGAAAGAAAGTTTCCAATGACGGAAAGAAAGTTTACGTAACCGGAAAGAAAGTTTCGAATGACGGAAAGAAAGTTTACGTAACCGGAAAGAAAGTTTACAATGACGGAAAGAAAGTTTACGTAACCGGAAAGAAAGTTTACAATGACGGAAAGAAAGTTTACGTAACAGGAAACAAAGTTTCCAATGACGCAAAGAATGTTTACGTAACCGGAAACAAAAATTCCATCATCGGAAAGAAAGTTTCCAATGATGGAATTTAAAGTAGAATTATTTGACTTTAATAGCTAATACGCTAAATAACAATGAATTTGTAGGTGCTAAATAAAGCCATGTTTACTTTTGGTTTAATTTGGTATAAATTTAGCAGCGTCTGACATTTTTGAGACACCTGCTGAGTTTCTGCTTGTTACGGCAAAAGCCACTTCGCTACCACGAGTAAGCCCTTTTACAATAAGTTTGCGCTGGCTTGTGGTGGTAAGCACCAATCTGAAGCTTTCGGGCAGCATACTGGGATCAGTGCTCATATAAACACAATAAGTCAGTTTTTCTCTTTGTTTTTTAAGCGGACTGGTTGTTTTGGCCAAAAAGATCTTGGCGCTGTGAGGTTCCGGACCATTATCCACGCGTTTAATTACCGGAGTTTCCGGTATTCCATGAGGAACGGGGTCGCTGCTTATGGGTAGTCCTGACAGTAAAAGTTTTACAGGGTTACCTTTATAAAGCCCATTAACGTATGGGACATACTCATCCTGCAAAACATCAAACAGAAATCCAATATCCTGGTCTCGTGTTTCAATTTCCAGTTTTCCCCTGTTTTTAGCTGCTGCTTCTGAGGCGGCGGCTGTTTGTATAAACCCGGACAGTACAGTTTTTGTGCGCGGTGGCGTTGTGTAGATATCATTATTATCGTACATTTTCTCCACAACATTGTTTGCTGTGTCCAACACGTTTTTAGGTTGCTTCCTTGTGCAGCCTATAATTGCTCTTGCTATTCTTGCTGACATAACTTTAATTTTTTTAAGATTAATAATTAGTTTAATTTTTTTTAAAAGATTTAAAAGATTAAGAAACATTTTTTTTATTGAATACTTTGATAGTGTAAATTTAAAAAAAAATATTTTTCTGTGGACCATAAAATTTCAATTTGCAATTATTTTTGCAATTATTTTTTATCGTATTAATTATCTTTACTATACACACTGTTTTTAATGGTAAAAGCAATGTCAAACTCCATTTTTTTTTACATTTTTTTCACATCAAAACGAAATATTCGAACGAAAAAAATGAACCTATGTGAAATTATTACGTATGAAGGCTAATTACTCAATAAAATCAATTACTTCCAGCATTATGATACACACTAAAATTTGCGATTGTTGTGGGAATAAACTTTATTTCGACGACAGGAAAATAACTACAATTCCGTTGTTAACAGGGTGTTTCCCTACTTTTTTTATGCCAATTGAATATGAAAAAGACAGTTCATTTTTTAAGGCCTGCGACAAAAACAATTCAAGGGCTTTGTTTGATGTAGGCTATACCAGAAAATTTATTTCCGGTCTGATCGGCAAGAGTGAGAGAGCTGTAGGAAATTGGATAGAACTGGATTTTGATATGGTCTATAAGTACAGGTATTCAAAGGAGATTGATACTTTGACATTAAACATAGGTGAAAGTTTCATGATCTCAGAAGCCATGGTGCGCAATAGCCGCTTGTTTGTCATTGACCTTGATAATTATTACAGGCATTTTATGATCACATCAGCTAAATGGGTGAGGGAAGAAAAATGGTGATTGAAATGGTCATTGGTCATTAGTCAATGGTCAATGGTCAATGGTCAATAGTCATTAGTCATTAGTCATTGGTCAATAGTCAATAGTCAATAGTCATTGGTCAATAGTCAATAGTCATTTGCTTTCCAACCACTGGTAAGGGACAGGTCGCGTCATTTATGGTCAATAGTCATTGGCCATTGGGTCATTCATTTTCATTTTAAATCTTGAGTTTTACTCCAAAAAGTAATAAATGTGAAAATTACCACTAAAACACAAATACACAAAAAACACAAAATGCAAGTTTT
>CAISZK010000288.1 GCA_903889915.1 uncultured Bacteroidota bacterium | reverse complement strand
CCTTGCAATTATTAAATTACAACAAGGCGAAATTATTGTTCAGTGCCTTCTTCGCAGCTCTGTAGATTCTGCAAAAGATGACCTGGAAAATATGATGGAATCAGTTTACAGCCTTGCAGGAGCTGAAGCAATGTTTGATGGGCAATATCCAGGTTGGAAACCCAACATGGACTCTCCTATTCTAAAAGAAATGCTGGGCGCTTACGAAAAACAATTCGGCAACAGACCTAAAATTGCTGCTATTCACGCCGGTCTTGAGTGCGGTTTACTTGGTGGTGTTTACAAACATTGGGACATGATCTCATTTGGTCCAACCATTCGTTTTCCACACTCTCCGGATGAAAAAGTCAACGTTGCATCAGTAAAAAAGTTCTGGGATTTCCTTGTTGAAACTCTGAAAAATGCACCGTTAAAATAAAATTTCAAAAAAGTTTGGTGAAAAACAAAAAATATCTATCTTTGCAGTCCCTAAAAAATCAGCAACAATGAAAAGAACATTTCAACCATCACAAAGGAAAAGAAGAAACAAACATGGTTTCAGAGAAAGAATGTCCACTGCCAACGGGCGTAAAGTATTATCATCGCGCAGGGCAGCCGGTAGGAAGAAACTCACTGTTTCTGATGAGAGATTGCACAAAAGATAATTTTTTTTCGATCATAAGTAATAAAAAAGGGAGATTCAATCTCCCTTTTTTATTTAGTCCCTATACCTGTTATCCTGTCACCATAGATGCCAAAGATCTTAGTGATGAAAAAATTCGGATACTGTGTGGTGAGTTTTACAAAGTTTTCAATCTTGGAATGTCTCAGCGGAATTGTTCTCGGATGTTTGGTTTTTTGAATGATCTCAGCGGATGCGAAACCTGTTTTTAAAAACATTTTTCTCAGTGTTCCTGGGAAAAATTCTGTTAGATGATAAGGTGGAATGTTCATGGTTTTTTGCTTTCCCGACAGGCGATACCAGGCAAATGCCAGCCTGCTCGAAATAAGGTTGAGTGTTCCCGGCACATGCGTGATCAGTTTTCCTCCCTTTTTTAATAATTTGCACGAAAGTTCCATTGCTTTGGCAGGATCAGTAAAATGTTCAAGCACGTCACCCATCATGATGATATCAAAACCGTTTTCCTGAAGCTCTTTGCCAAGAAGAACATCATCAAATGGTTTGTTGATGATATCTATTCCGTAATTCTTTTTCCCATACTCTGCAGCGAAAGTTGATAACTCAACTCCTGTTACATTAAATCCATTATTACGCAGTTGATTTAAGAATGAACCGGCTGCACATCCTACCTCAAGGAAGTTGCCTGTCTGTGCAAATTGCCTGATATATTTTATTTGATCAGTATAGTCAACTTTTTGAATATCGCTGATGTAATCCGTTTTTGCATGATGTGTATTTTTGTCAGCTACCGTAAAATAGTCATCCGAATACATTTCCTCTATCTCGTCATCTGAAGGCCTTGGAAAGATTGAAATCAATCCGCATGAACTGCATTTTTGCCCATCGAGGAATCTACCTTTAAAGGCATAACGAAATGGGATTTTTTTAAATGAAGTCCCATCGCAAAGACAGCATTTATTAGTAGTATTATCAGGTATCATGAATAGTTTTGAAAAATAAGAATTCCCAAAATTACAGAAAGAAAAAATACCTTTTGGAAATTAAATGAAATAACTTTGAAAATGCAACTGTTGCTTCATAGGAGAGAGGTGAATTTTTAGGCCGAGGTGAAGCTGAAAGTAAGCCTGTGAAGGATCAAATTAAAGAATATCTAAAAAATATTCTCTGCCATCTATTACTCTGATTCCATCAAATTATGAAAAGCAAAAAAGGTACAGAGTCTGACTCTATACCTTTTATAATTTAATCAAAAATGCAACAATGTTCCGGCAAACATAAAACCTGATAATTGAACATTAATGTCTAAAGTTTCATTTAACGAGAAATACCACTTTTATAGGAGAAAGCGGAAAATATCAAGACAATAGAAGTACTAGGGTCTAATCAGTTTAAACGGATTAATACTGAAATGCTCAGGTTGCAAAGAACCATCAGGTGGATCATCTGGAGCGCTAGATTGCATCACAAGAGAAATCTCCTTATCTAACTTTACACTATTAATTCGTGGTTGAACATACTTACGCTTATTAGTGGCTGTTTTTTCGAATGTTTTCATATTTCAGAATTGATTTAGTTTGTTTTTATTACCCGTGAAATGCAGTTTTAAAACCAGCATTTCACGGGTAATGTTTATTTTAAGGTTAATACTTATTGGTTTTCACTAATTTGGTAATACCCGAATAAGAGTCAGATTTGAATTCAATGAAATACACACCATCGGTCAGTTTGGATAGATCCAATTCAAATGATTTAAGTGCCAGTTGATCGTGGTTGATATTCTTAGAGTAAACTATACTTCCAAGTATGTTATACACATTTACAATGGCATTGTCAGAGATTGAATTATTAATTACTGCATAAACTTCCGATGTAAATGGGTTAGGATAATAAGTAATATCCAACTGTGAAGATTCTTCAGAACATTTAACTGCGACCGGACTGAATGTTTCAGACTGACCATTGAAATCAGTTTGTTTCAGGCGATAATATGAAATTCCACTAAGTGGGTTATTATCCATTGTAGAATAGTTCAGAAGAGCATTGCTGTTACCGCTACCTGCAACCTTCTTTAAGAATTCCCAGCTTGAAGCATCAGCACTACGCTCAATAGTAAAGTAGTCGTTATTGGTTTCAGAAGCTGTTGACCAATTTACATTAACTTTATTGTCCTGGCATTTTGCATCAAAACTGACAAGTTGAATTGGTAATGAATTGCTGGATTTATTAAAATGCAGTTTGAAACGGCTGTTGAATGTTCCTGCATTGGATGTGAATGAATAGGTTTTATTGGAAGAAAGATTCTGTGTTGTATTCAGTAAAACATCTTCCAGATAAACTGTGGTATTTGGATCAAACTGTGCCAGGTTAGTAGCAGTAATTTTGAGATTTCCGGCAACGTTGGTGAGATAACCAAGTGGAATAACTCTTTCAACTCCAGATACCAGTAACGGCTGACCATTTACTGCAACCTGAACTGAATTTGTCGTATAAGAGTATAATTGAGGATACGATGGTTCGTCAGACAGCATTTTTGGTGAGTCATAGTTTTCAAAACCACCCAAAGCTGCAGCATAGAAGGTAACTACAGATTCATCAATAAGTGTATCTCTTGAAATTTCCAAACGGAATAAATTGGGAGGATCAGTAAGTTTATATGCTGCTTGAGAGCTATGTACTCTAATGGCATTGGTAAATTGAATATTACCGGTACTATTACCTGCGGCAACACGTACCCAGAAAGCTTGCATAGCAGGAACATACTGTTGCCCACCATTTACACCGGTTCCACTTCCCATTGAATTCCATGTGGCATAAGTACCAGGAACCTTATATTGAATAGTTTGTTCAATATTGGTTTGTGTTAAACCGGTAGTAGGGCTGTTTTGAGAACCCCAGTTAATTGCAGAGGGGTATGGGTTGCTTACCAGGTTGAAACCTTGTTTTGTTCCTGCAGTATATGTTAGATTTGCTGTTACAGTTCCTGTGTTCAGATTACCAATATATGTTGCGGTAATTGGTGAACTACCGAATTCTTCAAAGGCATATCCACGTGAAGGTATTAAAATATCACTGTTAACCGTTGTGACATAGGCATGAGTCGGTTCATTCCAGTAGAAATCTCTTGTACCTGTACTTGGAACAGTTGACATTGTACCATAAGCATTCACTGCACTGGTTGAAGTGATTGGTGAACCTATGTACCAATACCGTCCTGTAGAAAGATACTTTTCAACTTTGGCTGTTCCTGAACCTGTAATGCCATTATCAATAAAAGAACCGGTGCCACCGGCTGCCTGACCGGCAGCTGATTTAAGAATGAGACATTGAGCGCTTGCCAATGTTGTTGTACCATTAACAGTCAGAGCTTTTCCAGCATCAACTGTCAATACCGCCCCTGAATTAATAGTAAGATTGTTACATACTGCCGGTGTTGTAGGATCCGAGGTGACATGAGGTGAGTAAGTTGTTCCTGAAGGAATAACTACATCTGTTGTGGATGTTGGAACTCCATTACACCAGTTAGCAGCAGTATTCCAGTTAGTACTTGTAGTACCAATCCATGAATTGCTATAGACTGTCAATAATTGTTGTGCGGATTGTGTTCCACCACAACCGCCGGTAATTGTATAAGCAATGTTGCAGGTTCCTGCTGCAACACAAGTCACTTCACCCGAAGAGGCATCTACAGTTGCAATTGCAGTATTACTGCTGCTCCAGGCTCCTGATCCTGTGCTGCCCAAGTCAACAGTATTTGCATTATAGGTTGCAGT
>CAISZK010000287.1 GCA_903889915.1 uncultured Bacteroidota bacterium | reverse complement strand
GTAACCAGGTAGTGTCTCCATTTCAATTGCAAAATTCTATACTTTTGCAATTCATTTGATGGCCTACTGTGATTTTTTTTTAACCATCAGTTGTTATTAGCATTTGAAAATTTAGAACCAGCCGAACAGTAACAAAAATTTAAACATTAAACCCTATAAATCAACGTTGATCAAAATCCTGATTTCCTCAATGCGCCCTGACCGGGATGGTGAGCACTGAATTCATTTTTACATTGGTTCCATTCATTATTCCCGGCGCATACTTCAATGGCGCAAATAAACCAGCAACCTGTTCGTCAATTCCGTAGCCAACGCCGCTCAGAACTACAATGCCCGATAGGGAACTGTCGGGCAGTACATCAAAACTGATCATCACATTGCCATCCACTTTTTTTGCAATGGCCGAGTCAGAATATTTGATGTTCTTCCAGATATAAAGGAACAGGTCTTTGTCGCCTTTCGGATAGAATGGCTCCTGCTGCTTGGTCACTGTGAAATTGATGTCTTTCGGATTTTTCTGTGTGTCCTTGTTGTCCTGGCTGAATATTAAAAGAGGAAAAAGGATCAGTATTAAAAAGCTAATTATTGTCTTCATGTTGTTTTGTTTTAAAAACGCAAAGTTACAAAATTTCAAAGGCGAAGTCAAGCGGATTGCGGGTCTGCCAAATGCCGGTTACCCTGGTGTGGCTGCGTTTTTCGCAAACAATTTTGAACTTTCAAGATCACAATTTTTGTTAACCTGCAGGTTCTGATAAAATTTTTTTTTGAGTATCCGTTATAGTACCAGTTTTATTAATTTGATTAATTTTTTTTTGTACTGGAAATAACGACCTTATTACCTCAGTAACATTACAATGTACCTGAGAACCCAACCTTGTTATCTTATTAATTTGCAATAAGTAATATGAATATGGGATTTGCACACGATACAGAATGAAAATTGTAAGCATTGAAAACTATGTGTTTTGCTATGTATCTATGTGCCTATGTGGTAAAGCAGAAAAAAAATTACCACATAGAACAATAGGTACATAGGCTTCACATAGAAAAAACTATTTACAGAGGAAGTAATATGAATATGGGATTTGCACACGATACAGAATGAAAATTGTAAGCATTGAAAACTATGTGTTTTACTATGTATCTATGTGCCTATGTGGTAAAGCAGAAAAAAAATTACCACATAGAACAATAGGTACATAGGCTTCACATAGAAAAAACTATTTACAGAGGAAGGTAATAAGGTTAAAGTTTGGCTATATCAGCCTTTTACTTAGGTAATAAGGTTGCCGCATTCAATTATCATTAAGGTTGTTTGTGACTTTGAAAACTTATTCTTGTTGAAAACAAAATTTACTGCAAGTAGTGTGAAATAAGAATTAAGTGGCTTTTAGTACTGGTATGATTGCGGATATTCAATTTCTTTTTTGAAACAAAATCCTGATGATTTGAGCGTACTCCGAATCAAACTATTTTCCGTGCGTTAACCTTTATTTTTGTAATGGTTTTATCCGCCAAAATGTAATCCGGTAAATCGCCAAAGTCAAGTATTGCGATCTTATAGCCCTTATTCTTTACAGCGGCAACCTGGTCTTTGTCCGGTATAAACCAATAGGCAGGATAATCTGTGTAAAACATAAAACTGGCATATCCGAACGAGAGGTAGCTCGTGTTGAACACAATATAGTTAGGCTCTTGAAGCGTTTCATTGACCCGGCTGATCATTTTTTTCTCAGTGGTTTTGTAGCAATACACCCAGTTCTCGTTGAATTTTCCGTATGTATGATTGTGATACACCTTGTCAATATTGAACAGGAAGAACGAAATGATGATCACCAAAGCTGAGCTGATGGTGTATTGCCATATTTTTTGTTTCACGAAACGGAACAGAAAAACAAGTATGGTGTCGGTGAGTGCAGCAACGGATAAAAATGCAATGGGAATAACGATATTGGTGTAAGAGATCATTTTTGTCTGTGCGATTGAAAAAATCAAATAGACAATAAGCACCATGCCGGCAATGGCAATTTTGAAGTCGCGTAATTTGATCCTGATAAGACAGACGATCAGCGACAGTAAAATAAAATACGGGATCAGCGCCGCAGTGCCGTATTGTATTGACATATTCTGAAAATAATACCAAAAGTTTCCGTCGTGCCCGAATGTTTCAGTCAAATGCTTTGAGTTCATCAGAAATTCATATTTTGCTTCCGATGGAAAAGCATAAAAAATATAGAGTTGCCAGGGCAACAGAACGATTATTGCAACAGCAAAACTTAAAAGCAGATCAAGATAACTCCTGATTTTTATTCTCATTTCTTTATTGACAAGGATGATGATGCCCCAGATAATGAACACCAATAAACCGGTTGTCCACTTATTGAGAAATGCACAGCCTGCAAATAGTCCGATAAAAACAAGCCATTTTCTGCTGCCCGAATTCCGGAATTCAAACCATGCCCAGAAGCTTGCAGTAAAGTAAAACAGGAAAGCCACATCGTTATGGTCAGTAGGATAGATCCCCGAAACCATTTCTAAGGAGTATTGTGCAATGGCAAAAAACAATGCACCATAAAATCCAACCTTTTCGTTCAGGATAATTTTCCCGATGCGATAAATAAAAATGCAAAGAATGGCATGTTGAAGAATGCTGGGCAATCGGAGACCGAAAATATTAACTCCGAAAACCCACATGGAAGCGGCCATTTGCCAAAGGAATAAAGGCTGTTTGTGAAGCCAGATATGATTTGATGACCATAGTTTATAGTCATAATCAAATATGGGGTTGCAATAAAACATTGGTTTAAACGGGTGATGTATCATGTTTTTGGCAACAACAGCATGGAATTGTTCATCCCAGTTTGAAAGGTAATTGTTTGCAAGGGCAACAAAACATCCAAAAAGAAATGTTCCTGTCACCAGCAGAAATAAAGCAGGTGACTTTTTCCCGAACTGGAACAAGATGACTGATGCAATAATTAATATTGAACCTGAAAAAAGAAAAGTCAGGTCCTGCGTTGTGAAATCCTGGTACATTGTGTGTCTTTCAATGGTGCATCAATTAAAACATTTTGCCGGAGTGATGATTTCTTTAACTATTTTAAAAAATCATACCCCCGCTCAAAACATTTTGCTAAAGTATAATTTTTTCAGAAACTCCAATATTCTAGTAAAGATTAACAGGGGGGCAAGAGTGCTACATGTTTATGCAAAGCATCGGGACTAACTAAGAATCATCGGCGATTTCGTAATTCGATGAAATAATATCAGGACTTATTTTGGAAGTTGAAGTTTTTTACTTCTTCGAAATATTGCTGATAAGCGCAGGAATTCCCACTGAACACCCTTTTGGATTAGGCATTTTCAATGGCCTGTAGTTAAAATAAATTTCAAGCCCGTCAACATCAAATTCAGATGACAAAGTGTCTTTGGGAATGAGCGTGGTGGTGTTTACAGGATCTGTAACTATGATAACTGTTGAACAGCCTGTGGCGCGGTACTGATGCGAAACTTTGCCAAGAGTGGTTCCTTTTGTAACTGTTGAGGTAGTATTGGTGGTTGTTACCGTTGCTGTTGCTGTGGTTGTGTCATTCTTTGCTGCCTTCTGTTTTGTTTTGCAACTGCAACTGACCACACCTATAATGGCCAATAAAAGGAATATTTTTTTCATGATAAAACAGTTTATAAAATAACGGGGTTGACTTCCATCATCCCCGTTATTCTGATTTAAATTTTAAACAAGCCAACAATCATTTACAAATGTCAAATGACCCCTGACCACCGACTGTTGACTGTTGACTATTGACTATTGACTAATGACTAATGACTATTGACTTAAGGAATAGCAATTTTAGCCACCCTTTGATAATCCGGAGTGCCTACTCTCACAATGTACATTCCCGAAACAAACCCTGTAACATCAATTGTTGTTTCGAATGCTTTATCAACGGGCATGATGGTTTTGTAAAAAACCAGTTTGCCGGTTACGTCATAAACCTGGACTACATTCTGATCATTCGAAGGAATGTTAGTTGCTTTTACATTGATTGTATTTCCCGAAAGATATGCATTCAGCTCAGGGCTGACGGTATTGGTTTCATTGATGCCAACAGTGCAGGGAGCTATCTGGAATGAATAGATCCATGTAGCCATATTTTGATTACTGGTATTTTGATTGTTAACATACATTCCGGTATGCCAAAATGTGTTATCATCAGCAGGGTCAATAGAGGTGCAGGAATAGTCACCCCAACGATTATCGCCTGTTTTCGATCCTGTACCTGTTTTCACTACTGTTTCTGTAAGTGACATTGTACCGAGTGGATCTGTTGGAACTCTTCCCGTATATGCTAAACTTACAGGAATTGTACTTGAAGCTTTTGCATAACATAAAGCAATATCTCCATTGCAATCCATGGCAGCGCTGCTCATCCAGCGATTGGCGGCGTCAGGTGCATAAATTCCTTCCTGGTATAATGACCAGGTATTTGTGGACTGGTCTTGTCTTAATTCAACCCATTTAATACTTCTCTGAGTTGAACTTATTTTCACACCCCAGTCAAGAACAACCCTGTTGGTACCAATAAAACTATTCCATTGTGCCCTGATCATACAGACTCCACCAATTCCATCAAGTTTCTGTGATCCTGGTTGGGTAATATCATCCCATGGTCCTTGTGTATCATAAGAAGCATCAAAAGCGGCTGTGGGTATTGTTGCATCAAGCGTAATGGTTGCAGCCGGAGTTGTTCCCCATGTGACACCCATTGACCATACTTTAACTCCATCAATTTCGCCTGTTCCCCATGCATCGTCAGTATAGCTGAATAAAGGGCAGCGTTGTCCTGAAGGAGGAATTACACCGTCAGCGTCACCGGGAAGTGGTAGCCAAAAACCAAAGCCTGCATTGTTAGGCTCGGTAAAAGTTTTTTGAATTGATCTTGCACCCGAGGAACCTGTAAGCATTGCAGCACGTTCAAAACAGTAAACTATACCACTGCCATTGTTTGAGGTCATGTAATAGCCATCGTCCCATACGCAGAACTTCAAATAGTCCGGCACCTGCGAAGCTGTATAGGTCCAGTGTGTCCATGCGCCGGCTGGATTATTCGTATTGGAAACAGCAACAGCAAATCCGCTGTACCCATTTAACTGTGCCAGCACCCAACGGTCAGCAAATTTATCGTATAAAACAGTAGGATCTCCGTCAGTACTACTGCCTGTGACAGTACCGACACTGCCTGTATAGGTAGGCGTTCCTGTTCCTGTTTTGCTGTAAACAGCAAAAGGAGTAGCATTGACTGCTTGTACATACTGGGTTAATCCACATGCTCCGATTGGATCAAGCGGATCTGCATTTCCATTCTGTCCTGCAAATGATTTGATCACTGCCAAAGGAGTGCGAGTGCCCATGGTTCTCTGCATACTTGTTGAATCGTTGCCATACTTGGCACCATCTTTTTCAACACTGAATTTGAATGTTTGGACTTTTCTGAAATCCCTGTCATGCATTTCTCTTATCGAATCAAAATCTATTTTGCTAATTTGATTCTGACTTAACAACATATTCAAAGATGTTGCTACTCCATACGAAGTGGGATAAAGAACCTTGGTAGGTCCGTCAATTACACCGGGTCCGGATGTCGGTAATTTCGTTTGCCCATTGATTAAGCCTATTATAAAAAGGCTTGAAAAGAGTAGGGTTAATTTTCTCATATTGTGGTTTTTTTATTTCCACAAATTTAGATATTAATTCTCAACTTCAAATAAGAAAAATTCATAAAAAAACTGTGGGAATAAGAGTTTTAGAAG
This sequence comes from uncultured Bacteroidota bacterium, assembly GCA_903889915.1. GTDB lineage: Bacteria > Bacteroidota > Bacteroidia > Bacteroidales > CG2-30-32-10 > CAISZK01. The sequence continues at coordinate 640 of CAISZK010000287.1, read as the reverse complement.
TGACTTGTTGCACAGATTTATTGAAACTCAACATTAATCGTTATAATATTTGGTTTTGTAAAGTTTTATTAATTTTAAGGTTTATTGTTAATTTAAACGATTCAGGTGACCGTAGAATGTAGAAAACTACAATCAACCTCAACTTGATTTAAATTGCAAATTGGAATTATTGAATAAGAAGAAAAAGTCTGAAAAGTATTAGAGTATTAAGTGAAGTATTATTGGAGAAATCAGCAGAAAACAATTGTGAAATGTTTTTGGTTTAGCACAGCAGGTTTCTATTAATGAGATGCAGCGTTATTATGGACATTTAACTTCACTTAAAGATTTTTTTCTTGTCAGATGTTCCATTATTAGTTAACTTTGCAGCATGGAAAAAGTAAGGCAAATTCTATACTATAAAAATTATTTTAAAGATTTTTTTAAGGAACAACCTGAAAAAGTCAAAGAGAAAATTGATTATGTTTTATTTGTCATTACTGTTGCCGAACGGATACCTTTGAAATTTTTCAAACATATTGAGAACACTGTTGGTCTTTATGAAATAAGGGTGGAATATAGCGGTAATATTTATCGGATATTTTGTTGTTTGGACCACGGAAATGTAGTTGTATTATTTAATGGTTATCAAAAAAAGTCT
>CAISZK010000286.1 GCA_903889915.1 uncultured Bacteroidota bacterium | reverse complement strand
GGTTCTGAAATTGAAATGACTTACAAAATCCTAAATATTAAGGAACAATCTATTTATGTGGAACTTAAAGATGGGTTTGAAATTGACAATGTATATTATGGATCTGAAGAAAAACAGCTTCACAGTGTTTTCCTTTTTTATATTGGTCCGGTATTTGGTAAACAAATATTGGGATATGCTGTAGGTGACACAGTGATTTTGAAAGCTAAATTTGAAAGCGTTTTTTATCTTTCCAGATTGGTGCTGCAATTTGACTTGCTATCTATTTATCCAATTATCAAATCTTCCAGTTCTTTTATAGGATAATATCATGAAAACTATAAAATGTTTTCCAAGATAAAAAAGTTCCCAAATCGAGAATTATATATTTCTAATGAACAAAATATATTTCGTTGTTTGTTAAGATTGTACAACGAGCATATTATGTTTTTTAGCAAGCTTAATAAGTAAAATCTTCTCTTTTTCTTCAAGTTTCTTTTTATAGACAGCCTGTCCTACATCCACATAATCTTTTCCATAAGTGAGTACATTATAATAAGTCATAGACAGTTTCCTGCATACTGCTACAACTGCTTTCCCTGTACCGGCTTTTGCAGCAATTCTGTGATAAAAACAAGCCAATGCAGACTTACCCTGTGATATGGAAGGAATAACTTTTTTGAATGCTTGTGCCGCATTGCTTTTAATACGGTCCGTTCTAGATGAAATGATGACCCCTCCCGTGATTTTATTATGGGGGACAAAACCCAGGTAAGAAGCAAAGTGTTTTGCGGAAGGAAACTTGCTCATATCTGTTCCGACCTCGGCAATAATTTGTAGTATGGTATTGGTTTGTAATCCTGTGATGCTGCTCAAATCGACACCTGCTATATTGAAGAGTAATTCATTCAGGTTCTCTTTCGTTTGCAAAGCATTCTTTCCACTGGATTTTTTTATTTGTTTTTTAGGCGTACTTGTCTCTCCTAAGGTCACTTTCTGTTTTAATGGGAAACTTTTCAACAAGTCTGTGATTTGTCTGTCTGTTTTTTCTAATTGTTGCCCAAAAAAGCAATATGTATGGTAATTAAGTTCCAGCAGGAATAACTGCTCTTCCTTATAATCGCCCGTTAATGCCGCTGCTATTTCTTCTTCGGACTTCTTAATCCGGGCGTTTCTTAAAGCAGCCAGGCGACGAGGATCACGTTCTCCTTGCAGGATTGCCCTGATAATGTCCAGACCTGTCTTACCTGTTATATCGTCAATCACATTGACCAGCATTAGATTCATCATTATCAATGCTTTTTGCATGCGTTGAACATAACGGGTGCGGTCTTGGAGTAGTTTCTCGCGTTGACGCATGTAACTACGCAACTTGCGGATCTGGCTTTCGGGATGAAAAGAACCACTCAACAAGCCATACAGGTGGAGTGTTTGCAGCCATTGGCAGTCCAGCACATCTGTTTTCCTGCCGGGGACCATACGGAACTTCTTTGGATTGACCAGGCAGACTTTGATATCGCTTGCTTCAAGCACATCACAGATGTTGACCCAATAGACAGAAGTGGATTCCATCGAAACGGTAGTCACCCCACAGGATAACAAAAGGTCTCGGCAGGCGTATAAACCGGAGGTAAATGTAGAAAACGTGTGAACGATGGGAAGGTCTAGTTCTGCCGCTATAGCTGGATTAAGGGCTACATAAAGTTCCCGGCTACCTAAATCGATACCGGCTGAATCGGGATGGCAAATAGAAAGTTTGTAACTGTCCAATTCTTGCATGCTACGTATTTTTTGCTTGGACAACAATTTTACCACCTCGGCTGATTTGTTTTTCTGGCTCTTTTTCATAAATTTGTGGTTAAGAAGTTAAACGTAAAACTCAGGAAGCTCTGTGGGCTGAAAAAATTTGGCTGACTTTTCTAAACGGGAATCACAGGTAAAACTGTTATCACCAATGTTTGGGGACGCAATCCACAGAAGCCAGGTTATCTTGCAGGGTACAAACCACTAATTATAATTCGGCTACGCTGCTTCCTGGGCTTTTACAATATCAAAGATAAAAAATCTAACAATGGAATATCTGATGAGGTACCGCACAATTGTTCAACGGAATTGGGGTAATTCCGATTAGTAAACGTTATCTTTG
>CAISZK010000285.1 GCA_903889915.1 uncultured Bacteroidota bacterium | reverse complement strand
GCCATGATCCTCCTTATTCCCGCCATGACCAATAAAGACTCCATGCATTACATGGAAACAATATGCCAAAAACTCGCTATTAAATGCAAATCATTGAGCATTGGCCTGGCCGACATTGATGACAAAACCGACCCTGTGAAACTCAAAAAATTGATTGATCAACTCATGAAAAAAGGTATGCCTTACAGTTTACTGGTGCATGATAAAATAGTTATCAAAATCATCAAAACCATCTGCGACATTTTTATTCTTGCTGAAAAGAAAGAGTTCCGTTGGTCATTTGGTAAACAAAAAAGGTTTAACTATTCCGTTTATCTTATCAGCATCTTAGGAGGCAAAATCAAAAATACGAGATCACGATTTTCGAAAATAATGAAAATGCCGCTTGGAAAATTTTACATTCAGGTAAGGGACAGCTATATTTTTGAGTGGATGAGTATGCATTATTCTATTGCTACCATCGCTGAAATGGCACAGTTTGGCGAAAGCTCATCATTTTCGAATTATTTCAAAGCGCTTACAGGAAAATATCCATCCGACTACAGAATGACAAAATAAAAAAAGGATTCTACACAAAAAAAGGGGCAGATTCCATATCTGAAAGGGGGAAAAACCGCTGTACCTTTGCTTCGTTTTTTTCAGTGAATAATTAATAAAGCACCAGAAAAAAAACATTAAAAAAAACATTAACTCAAAAAACTTAAAAAAATGAAAAAAATTATTATCAGCATCATTACTGTCATAGTAATGGCACAAATTCAATTATCGGGCGATGCCACCCGCAAAGGCAAAAAAGCAAAGCCCATGAACAAAAAAGTTAAAGCAGTTTTAAACTGGCCCTCTATCAATGGTGACAGGCTCATCAAGGGAAAGCACATTCAAACCAGCCTTACCGACAACGATAATTTCGTTGTCCCCTGGCCGAGTATTTTTGTTTCACTGGCCAATTTCGGTTTGCACCTTGATGCTTTTGAAGCGGCTCTTGCATCGGGTGATGCAGATCTTATCAGTTCAACTGAAATCGTTGTTCACGACGACTGCATGAATCTTAAGCCTATGGTGCAGGCTAAAATGGACAGCGACAAACCCAATGCAGCTAATATTTGCACAGGGGCAGGGTATGATTTAGGAAAAAAAGGCAGCAATGGTCCTCGTAAAAACACTATTAAACCAGGCAACGAACCCGGCTCAGTGGTTATGACAGGCGAAGGACCGGGTCAACATGATTGGGAAATCAGTTTTGATGGTGGTACTACTGCAATTCCGATTGATTCCACCTCATCTGGAAAAACTACCAAAGACGGACTAAGATCAAAAACAGATATCTGGCAACACAACCGCAGGGTGCTGACCAAAGGCAGACATACTGATTGGACACCTTGGGTCCCCGGCACCACTAAATAAAATTTATTAAACATTTCTTAATTACAGTAATTTACCAATATCCTTTTCTGGGAATACGAATAATTCCACAAGAAAGTTAGATGATTTCGAGAGTTTCGTTCGATTCTTGAGAGTATAAAGCAGATTGTGTAAACTGGATATTTAGAGCCTACATCTGTCTTCAAAGATAATTAAAAATTGTTGAAGAATAATAGGCCAACTTCTAATGGACTTACTCCATGC
>CAISZK010000284.1 GCA_903889915.1 uncultured Bacteroidota bacterium | reverse complement strand
GTAACTGTATAGGTTGTTGTTGTTGGAGGTGTTGCTGTCACAGGATTTGTCGTTCCCAAACCATTGCTCCAGGTATAAGAAGTGGCACCGCTTGCAGTTAATATTGTTGAAGATCCCGGACATATTGGATTCACCGATGCCGATACACTTACATTTGGAATTGGATTCACCACAATAGTAATATTTGCTGTCCCTGTGCATCCGTTCAATGTACCGGTGACAGTATAGGTTGTTGTTGTAACCGGAGAAACTGTAACATGATTTAAAGTTCCCAAACCATTGCACCAGTTATAAGTTGTACCTCCGGTTGCTGTCAGAGTTGTTGAAGATCCCGGACAAATTGAAGTTGGCGAAGCGGAAATATTGATAGGTGGAATTGGGATCACATTTACTGTTACATTGGCCGTATTGGCGCATCCGTTCAATGTTCCGGTTACTGTATAAATTGTCGTTGCAACAGGATTTACGATCAACGGATTTGATGCCCCCAATCCGTTGCTCCATAAATAAGTTGCAGCTCCGTTTGCTGTCAGTGTTGATGAAGTACCTGAACAAACTGTACTTGGAGTTGCTGTGATGGTAACAATTGGATTCACAACAATGGTTATGCTTGCTGTATTTGTGCAGCCTCCATTTGTACCGGTAACAGTATATGTTGTGGTTGTTGCAGGTGAAACAGTTCTGGGGTTTATTGTTCCCAGGCCATTGCTCCATGTGTAGGAAGTGCCCCCACTGGCAGTTAATGTAGTTGAAGTTCCTGGACAAATCGGGTTCACCGATGCTGTAACATTGATCACCGGAGTTGGATTTACATTCACAACAACAGTAGCCGTGTTGCTGCATCCGTTTGATGTTCCTGTTACCGTGTAGGTCGTTGTTGCAGCCGGTGTCACAGTTGCATGGTTCAATGTTCCCAAACCATTACTCCAGTTATAAGTTGTGGCACCTGTTGCAGTCAAGGTTGATGAATTTCCCGGACAGATAGGGTTTGGTGAAGCTGTAGTGTTTAAAGTTGGAATTGGATTTACAGTAATGGTAATATTTGCAGTGTTTGAACAACCGTTCAATGTGCCGGTCACCGTGTATGTTGTTGTTGAAGCCGGAGCCACTGTAACATGATTTGATGTTCCTAAACCATTGCACCATGAATATCCTGATGCGCCGCTTGCTGTCAATGTGGTTGATGTTCCATTACAAATTGTATTGGCTGATGCAGCAATTGTAACAATTGGATTTACAATGACAGTAATACTTGCTGTATTCGTACAACCTCCGGAAGTACCGGTAACAGTATATGTCGTTGTTGCAGTTGGTGAAGCTGTCACAGAATTTGTTGTTCCCAATCCATTGCTCCAGTTATAAGTTGTCGCTCCGTTCGTAGTTAAAATAGTTGGTGAGCCAGGGCATACAGGATTTACTGATGCCACAACGCTGACAATGGGAATTGGATTAACATTTACTGTAATACTTGTAGAGCTGGTGCATCCACTTGTTGTACCTGTAACAGTGTAGGTAGTTGCAGAAGCAGGAGTCACTGTTACATGGTTCACCGTTCCCAAACCATTGCTCCAGTTATAAGTTGTAGCTCCCGTTGCAGTAAGCGTTGCCGGATTTCCTGCACATATCGGATTTGAAGATGGTGATATGGTCACCACCGGGTGAGGGGTTACAGTTACCGTATAACTTGCTGTGGCAACACATCCGTTTGCAGTACCGGTAACGGTGTAGGTTGTTGTTGCAGCCGGAGTCACTGTAGCATGACTTAAAGTGCCCAGCCCGTTACTCCAGGTATATGTGGTAGCCCCGCTTGCTGTCAGTGTGGTTGACGTTCCTGCACAAATTGGGTTTACCGGTGCTGTAATGCTTACAATTGGAATTGGGTTCACATGGATAGTGATGTTTGCAGCTCCTGAACACCCTGCTGAAGTTCCTGTCACAGTATAGATCGTTGCTGCTGCGGGTGACACTGTCACAGGATTTGAAGTTCCAAGGCTATTGCTCCATGTGTAATTTGAAGCCCCGCTTGCTGTAAGTATGGTTGAATTTCCGGCACATAAACTCGTCAGCGTTGCAGATATGTTCACAATTGGAATAGGGTTCACTGTGATCGTCACACTTGCAGCATTTGAACAACCATTCAATATCCCTGTTACTGTAAATGTGGTTGTAGTTGCAGGCGTCACTGAAACCTGGCAGGAATTTCCCAGTCCCTGGTTCCATGAATACAATGCAGCACCACTTGCAGTCAGCGTTACCGAAGTTCCTGCACAAATATGGCCGGCAGTTGTTGAAATGCTCACTATCGGGCTAACAGTCACCCCAACACTTGCTGTGGCAGTGCATCCTGCAAGTGTGCCGGTCACAGTATAGATTGTTGTGGCAGCAGGTGTAACGGTTAATGGATTTGAAGTTGCGGGCGTATTGCTCCATTGATAAGTCGCAGCTCCGCTTGCTGTCAGCGTTGCTGAAGTTCCCGGACATATGGCGCCGGCTGAAGTAGAAACATTCACAACAGGAATAGTGTTTACAGTTACTGTAACTGCTGCCGAAGCTGTGCAGCCCATAGTTGTGCCGGTAACTGTGTAGGTTGTTGTGGTTGCCGGTGTAACCCCAACATGGGCCGATGTTCCCAAACCATTACTCCATGTGTATGTTGTTGCTCCACTAACGATGAGTGTTGTTGAAGAACCTGTGCAAATCGGATTTGCAGTTGTTGAAACATTCAGAACCGGCAGTGGATTAACAGTTATGGTAATGCTTGCAGTGCTTGTGCATCCTGCTGAAGTGCCGGTAACAACATAAGTCGTTGTAGTGACAGGTGCCACTGTCACTGTATTGGAAGTTCCCAATCCGTTACTCCACAAAAATCCGTTTGCTCCGCTTGCTGTCAATGTTATTGTATTGCCTGCACAAATTGTTGTTGACGATGCCGAAATACCAACCACCGGATTTGGATTTACAAAAACAGTAACAGCGGAAGTGTCAACTCCACCGCATGAAGCACCGGTCACAGTATAAGTCATGGTTGTTAATGGTACGAAAGGAACACCTTGTATAACTCCGTGATTCCAGTTAAATGTTGTACCCCCTGTTGCAGTAAGAGTGACCGGCTGACCAAAACAAACCGTGGTGTCGTGCCCGGCTACTATTTTAGGATTGTACACCGATGCAACAATATCTTCAAACAAACACTTCGTATCCCCGCTTTTCAATGTGCAATATTTCAACTGGCTTTCATAGGCATAAGCAGGTGTTGATTCCGACATTATAAAAAGATCATTAACGTAGTACGATATCCTTATCTGGGCTCCCGGTCTTTCATAGACCACCTTTATTTTCACCCATTGATTATCGCTGTAGTGCCCGATCACTGTTTGTGAAAGCCAGGTCTTGATGGTATGGTTGGTGTCAAAAATCACTATATCCCGATAATCTGATGTCGGTGTAACCGGATCTTTTTGCAACCCGAAAACCCCATGATATGCATGGCCTCCAACCTGTCCGATGCCTGTGAATAAATAATAAAATTGAAATTGATAACATGAAAATGCCGAATCAAATTGTCTGTGCAGCAGGGCCTCCGAATTTTCACCACTTATCCCGGTCATTTCGCATGAATATGGTAGTGACACGTAGTTTGTATCCGTGATGGTGCTTGTCATTCCATTTCCGGAAGCAATCCAGTTCATGGGAAAATGATGCAACGTATCAACATCAAAATTATCATGCCATATCGGCTGCGAAAATAAAGATTGATTAAACAGCGTAATCAATTGAAATAAAATGTACAGGACAAAGAAGTAGATTGTTTTTTTCATGACTCTAACTCCTAATATTATTTAATGAGTTTATTAATGAAATCTTTTCAAAGTGTATTGAAAGTGTTCATGTTCAATACATACAAACTAACGATCATAAAAGTACTCTTCCTGTTTGCCTTGTCGCATCAGTAAAAACACTATTTTAAACATATGAATCAAATAAAAACTACTAGTATTTTTACCTACTATTGGTTTTCTGACACTTCACACATCCCTTTTTCCTATGATTTCACGCCTTTTACAACTTTCGTGTTTGCAGGTTTTCCGATGCTTGATAAATCTATTTCCTGCAGCCTGTACTTACCGGGATTTTCTTCAAAAATGAAAGTTTTTACCGGGAGTAATTTTTAAAATTCTTCCTTCATTTCTAATAAAAATGATAATTTTGTGATTGAGAATAATGAAGATTTATTTCTTTAAAAACTGAAAGGTAACCAATCCTAAGCTTTCATACCAGTGCCGGGAAGGATAGATCCGAATACTCAATCTTCAATAAAAATGGAATCTTGAAAGGATTAAAAAACAAAGAAGATGAAAAAAGTTAGATGCTTATTTATACTGCTATCATTTTTTAGTTTTTATTCGAATGCACAAAATTTTATAATTGCCGGACAGCATACAGGGCTTGATTATTATCATGACTTTGTGCCCGACTCAAGCATACTTTACAGTTGTGATGATTGTACTATCAATTTCCCGATTGATATTAATCATGATGATACTACCGATTTTATGTTCTCAATATGTTTAAGTCTCGGACCAATGGGCATGCAACATCCCGCATTTTGTTACATCATTGCGAAAAACAGCAATAAAATTGCCGCAGGCGCTGATAATTCCTGCACTCCGGGTTCGAAAATGGCACAGAGTTTTAATATAAATGACACAATAAAGAAAACTTCTGATTGGGATAGTTTAGCATATCTTTACAATGTGGATAGCCCATGTAACAGTTCTTTTTCAAGCCATGCCGGCGATTCAGGATATGTTGCATTGCAGGTAAATTCAGGAACACTATCATATTTGGGTTGGATCAAAATCGTCGAGATCTATTGTGATTGTACATGGGGAGCATCTTCTTTCGTAAAGCTAGGTTCCTTTGCATGTCAAAAGAATTTTCAAAATATTGTTCAATATACTGCATCAAGCCTATTAAATATTTTCCCCAATCCCGCTACCGGCACGGTGCACATTACAAATTCAGATAATGACAAAATCCGCGAAATAATTTTGTATGATGTCTGCGGAAAAGAAGTAATGCATACTCAAGAAAAAAATATTGACGTCAGCAAATTGCAGGAAGGTGTATATTTTGTTCGCATAGAAACCAGCAATGGAATTTTCAATAAAAAAATCATAATCGAAAAATAATTTTGCTTAAAATAAAAGTTGTAACGCCGGTTCTTTTCCCATTAAAGGAATGAGAAGCGATTGGTTTTTCTATTTGAAATTTAAAGAAAGCACGAACAGCCAAAAGGAAATTTTAAAATTTTACTCCAGGAACATACAATATTTCATTGGTATCTCAATTAATAACAACTTTATTTTTCCCGGTTTTTCAACCTTAATAGATATGTTAAATCACCATAACATTAACCTTCCTCTATAAATAGCCTGCCAACCTGACGGAGCGACTTTTTCTCGTCACCCCGTCAGTCCTTAATAAACCGATAGCTGAGTGACGGGGTGACAGGAAGTAGTCGCCCCGTCACCCCTCACAGAATTTTATTAAGTATCGTGTGTGTAATTTTACTCATACTTTTCTATGAACCTTCAAATGTTTTAAATAAGAATTCACTTTTCTTAGAATAAACAGGTGATTATTACAGTGACCCCCACATCTACTGCATTCGTATTTTATCTCTCCGCATTCAATTCATTACATTTTACCTACAATGCTGTATTCTCCGCAATCAATGCTGTACTCTTTGCGTTCATCGCTGTAGTCAATGCGAACACCGCTATAGTCAATTCGGTCAATGCTGTAGTCAATGCGAACACCGCTATAGTCAATTCGGTCAACGCTGTAGTCAATGCGAACATCGCTGTAATCAATGCGAACACCGCTGTAGTCAATTCGTTCATCGCTGTAGTCAATGCAGTCATCGCTGTAGTCAATGCGAACATCGCTGTAGTCAATTCGGTCAACGCTGTAGTCAATTCAGCCATCGCTGTAGTCAATGCGAACACCGCTGTAGTCAATTCAGCCATCGCTGTACCCAATGCGGTCATCGCTGTAGTCAATGCGAACATCGCTGTAGTCAATTCGGTCAATGCTGTAGTCAATTCGGTCAATGCTGTACCCTTTGCAATCAATGCTGTAGTCTCTTCAATCAATGCTCTAGTCTCTTCAATCAACGTCGTAAGCCATTGGGAGAGTAGAGTATAGTAAAATGCGGATTGGATTTTTAGAAAATTCTAAATCTTTTCATATTACTTTACCCGCTCTAAAATAACAAAGGCGAGCTTGACCGTTGATAGTTATTGAATTATTTCATAATAAATAACTATTGAGTTCCTATGGTTTGACAAACTTTAAAAGTTTGTCAAACCTAAAGCAACGATGAATCCAAAGAATTCAAATGTTTATAGTAACTAACTCCCGGCGCAACATCTTTGCTATAAACATGAAATCCCTTCAGGGATATTCTTAGAAATTGGGGAATTGCAATTTTTATTACTTTTCATTCTCAGGCAATTCGGGTATCAACCTAAACAAATCATTCTTGGTTTTCACCATATAGGTGTTTACCATTCCCAGGTCATGATGTTTGATCTCCATTTTCATTTTGCATTAAATTTTCTTAAACGTTCCGGCCCATTCATCCGCACTCATTACATCCGCCTGTCGCGGAAAAATTTTGGTTGTAAGAACTCGGTGCACTTCCTCATCTCTGTCGGCACAACAATCAGAAAGAACAGTGAGGATATAATCCCTGTCGGCCGCTTCACGCACTGTTGACAACACCACTCCGCTGGTGGCAATTCCGGTCAGCACCAGGTGTTTTATTCCGAGCGACCGCAGTACCACCTCGAGGTCGCTACCCGTAAAAGCACTTACTCTTTTTTTAGTGACCACAATATCGTCGGGCAATGGCGCCACCCATTCATGAACTTTGGAAGCCTCTTCCGTGTCGAAGCTCACTGCTCTCTCTTTTATTCCTGAAAAAGCCTTGTTGTCCGGGCTTGCTTCAGGATAACCTTTTCTAAAGCCAACCACCACATAAATGACCGGCATTTTATTGTTGCGCGCCGTTTGAATTGCTTTCTGCAGAGAATGAAAAAAAACTTCACTATTCTCCAGCATTTTCACTGTTGCCACCTGCACATCCATCACCAGCAGGGCTGTGTTTTGATTAATTTTGTTCTGTTCCATAAAAAAGTCATTTATCAATAGTCATTAGCCAATGACAAATGACTATTGACAAATGACTATTGACGATTGACCATTGACTATTTTATCCTTCACTTTCAACCTGTTTTTCCTGAGAATAAGTAGAAAGATAGCAGCGATCAGGATGGCTGCAATACCTTCCGCCAGTATGGTGTCTGGCGCTCCGATATACTGCGAAACCGTGCCGATCAAAAGCCCGCCCAAAGGCTGCATTCCAAAAAATGCCATCGCAAAATAGCTAAGCACCCTTCCGCGCATTTCGGCCGATGCATTGGTTTGTACGATGGTGTTGCTGATGGTTGACTGCGACATCATCCCGAAGCCTGCAAACATCACAAAGAACAAGGCAACCGGGAAATTGGTCATGTGCGAAAACAAAGTCAGCGCAACACCAAAGATCACAAGATTGATGAACAGTATCTTTTTCAGATTAGCGCCTGTTTTCAATGATGCAAGGAAGAACGCACCACCAATTGCACCCACACCTATAAAGCTGTTGAGGTACCCAAAAGTCGAAGCATTGCCCATGAAAATTACCTTCGCATAAACGGGAAGCAGCGTGATAAACGGGAGCACAAGCAAACTCACACTCGCCAGCAATAAGATCACAAAACTGATGGATGGAGTATGCCTTAAATATTTGAATCCTTCTTTAAATTCCCTGAACACTTTTTTTGTATGAGGATTGGGAACAAATTCGGGAAACCGCATGAATAATAAGGATACGATCACTGCCAGAAAACTCAATGCATTTATCATGAAGCAAACTCCGGCGCCCAGTTCTTCGAGGACGATACCCGACAAAGCAGGACCTATCATCCTTGCAAGGTTTGCCATGGATGAATTAAGTGCAATGGCATTCGGAAGATCTTCTTTCTTTCCGATGATCTCATTCACCATCGAATGCCGCGCAGGCACATCAAAGGCATTGATGATACCGAGCATTACACTTAGTGCAAAAATTTCCCATACGGTATAATCAGTGAACATCACAAATGCCATGAGCAAAATTGTCTGAATAAGGGAGGCAATTTGTGTGAAAAGCAAAACACTATAGCGGTTATACCTGTCAGAAATTACACCACCCAAAGGCGAGAAAAGGAAAGAAGGGAACTGTGTTGCAAATACAGCCAAACCCAGCATAAATGTGGAGTGCGTTTGCACATAAATGAGCCAGTAAACAGCGGTGCGCTGCATCCATGTTCCAATAAGCGATGCAGATTGTCCGGAAAAATACAGCCTGTAATTGCGGTTGTGGAATGCTTTAAAAGTACTGATGTTCATTTATAGTAAGTCAACTGATTTTTTCAGTACGATGTTAACGACCATCAATGCTTCTTTGTATTTTTATGAAACCTTCAAAACAAAGTCCCATTTTATTTCATCGAAGTACGTCCCGAAATTTCGGGATTACGAAAATACGAACTACGAAAACGCCGGAGAATTCGTACTTCGATGCAATAATATGGGGAAGTTATTTTGAAAATATTATTTTGCTGCGCCCAACAATTCCTTCACAATTTCCGAAATCATTTTGGTGTCGGCTTTCCCAGCCAGCTCTTTTGAAGCTATGCCCATGACCCTTCCCATATCCTTCAGAGATGTGGCAATACAGTTGCCAATGATGTTTTGAATGATATTCCTCAACTCATCATTATCTATCTGCTTTGGCAAATATTGTTGAGTGACCTCAGCCTGGTAGAGGTCGTGAGTGGCAAGTTCAGGGCGGTTTTGTGCTGAATAAATCTCAGCAGCTTCCCTGCGTTGTTTGATCAGTTTTTGCAGTATTTTGATTTCCGTTTCTTCTGTAACATTTTGTCCGGAACAATTGGCGAGAAGCAACTCAGCTTTTATCGCCCTTAAGGCTTCAAGTTTTTCAACTTCCTTTGCCAGCATTGAAGTTTTAATGTCGGCATTTATTTTTTCAACTAGGCTCATAACTTTAATTTATTTAACAAATACAAAGATAAACTAAAGCACTGTATTAAACAAAAAATGGCATAGTGAATATGCCATTTTTACGAATTCTTATCTGTGACAGTGATGTCAACACTGAGTATCCTTCCTTTATCTTGGAATTTGGAATTTGGATCTTGGAATTTGGATCTTGAGACTTGGATCAATCAATCCGGTTTATCATGAAGATAATTATTTGGTTTCAGTTCAAATTTATTGTCTTCACCTTCGTTCAGTGAATAGCGTGCGATATTGCTCTCTGAAGAAGGAGTGGGTTCAGTCAGTATGATATTCTTCCTGACGTAAGCTGGCTCTTTCTCCATCTCTGTCAGACCCTGAGTGGTTTTAATTTTGGTGCTAAGTTCTCTGAGTCTTTTAATACGTTCCTGGCTTTTCTGCAACAATTCAGCTTCGGATTCACCTTCATGGTTTTCTTCAGTAATGGTCTCTACCTTTTCAGCAATAACTTCTTCTTTCTTTTCAACACGAAAAGGTTCTCCTAAGGGAGTAACTACCTCTTCTTTTTCAACCAGAACTTTTTTCTGTTCCACGATAGGTTGCTCATGCGTGAATAAAGGAATTTCGGTTTGTATCTCTTCCTTTATTTCAAGTGGAATTTCTGAGTTTTTTGTTGTCAGAACAAAATCATTGTAATCAACATTGTCATTGAACGGCACCTTGGTTTCAGGTTCAGCAATCACTTCCTGGTCGAGAGGAATAATTGTTTTTTCAGCCGGCTTTGCCATTGATGTATAATCGTAGGTTCCCGATGAATCAAAACCTGTAGCGATAAGCGTAACGCCTATCATATTACCAAGAGATTCGTCGGTACCATTACCCCAGATGATCTCGGCGGTTGAGCCTGACTCGTTCTGTATATACTCGGTGATCTCCGATACTTCGTCCATCCTGATCTCTTCGCTGCCCGAGGCAATGTAGAGCAATATATTACTTGCTCCTTTGATGTGATTATCGTTCAGCAGCGGTGATGACAATGCCATTTCAACAGCTTTCACCGACCTGTTTTCGCCTTCTGCAAATCCTGAACCCATGATGGCAACACCACTGTTTTTCATCACAGTTTTGACATCTTCAAAATCAACGTTGATATAACCGGGCACGGTAATAATTTCAGCAATACCTTTTGCTGCAGTGGTGAGAATATTGTCAGCTTTACTGAATGCTTCCGACAAACAGAGGTTGCCATAAAGCTCCCTGAGTTTATCATTGCAGATCACGAGCAATGTGTCAACATTCTTCTTTAATTCTTTTATCCCTTCTTCCGCTTGTTGTTTACGTTTTCGTCCTTCGAATGCAAATGGAATTGTCACTATTGCAACTGTGAGAATGCCCATTTCTTTGGCAGTAGCCGCTATCACAGGAGCAGCTCCGGTGCCTGTACCACCACCCATTCCTGCTGTGATGAACAACATTTTTGTGTTCTTCTCAAGCAGAGCTTTCAATTGGTCAATGTTCTCTATGGCCGCATTTTTTCCTACTGCGGGAATAGATCCGGCGCCTCGTCCTTCGGTAAGACTTGCGCCTATCTGAACTTTAACGGGTACAGGGCTAATGTCGAGAGCTTGTTCATCAGTGTTGCATACTATGAAGTCAACTCCTTCTATTCCCTGTCTAAACATATGGTTAACGGCGTTGCTTCCACCGCCGCCAATGCCAATAACCTTTATTATCGAGGATTGGCCTTTTGGTGCTTCAAATATCATTTCAGTCATGTGGATTTTCGTTGGATAAAAATAGTTATAAGATACTTTGTACGGATTATATAATTCATGAATTTATCAACACGATAATAACTTAAATTGTTAATAGTTTTTCGTTCAATTTTGCTTCATGGAACGTCTGCTCTTAATTGCTGAAAACCGCAGCATACAAGCGTTTCAGGCGTTTCAGTTTTGTGATCAAAATTTATTTTTGCACCCATTATCATTAACTGGTTACTTCATATAAATTACTTTTCACTTGCCCGATGATTCCCTAATTTGTTCCTCCATCTTCAAAAAACTCTTTCCCTTTCGCAAAAATTTTATCAAAGAATCCGCCGTTGGTTTTCTTTGAATGAGTCTTCACAGGTTTCTTTCCTTTTACAGTTTCCTTTGCTTTTCCTGCATTCTCCATTTTTTCAAGGCGGTCAAATCCTTTGATGACAAGTCCAACACCTGTGGCAAACATTGGACTTGCAATTTCTTCGGAAACATTTTTTGCAAGATGTTCATTGGGATAACCTATCCTGGTATCCATTCCTGTGATAAATTCAGTTAGTGGGGCAACATGTTTCAACTGTGCACCACCACCTGTAAGAACGATACCTGCGATCAGTTTTTTCTCGTATCCCGAGTTCTTTATTTCATAATAAATGTGCTCGATGATCTCTTCCATTCTTGCCTGAATGATGCTTGCAAGATTTCTCAATGAAATTTCTTTTGGATCTCTTCCTCTTAAACCAGGGATTGAAACTATCTCTTCATTCTTGTTTTCCTTTGCAAGTGCAGAACCGAATTTTATTTTCAATGCCTCTGCCTGGCTGCGAATGATGGTACATCCTTCTTTAATATCTTCAGTGATAACATTTCCTCCAAACGGGATCACTGCAGTGTGGCGGATGATGCCGTCCTGGAAAATTGCTATATCAGTTGTTCCTCCACCAATATCAACAAGTACAACTCCGGCTTCCTTTTCCTCTTCACTCAGCACAGCATCAGCAGAGGCCAGTGGCTCGAGTATCAGTTCGGCAACTTCAAGCTCCGCTTTGCTCACACATTTATGAATATTGCGTGCAGCAGCTACCTGCCCGGTGATGATATGAAAGTTTGCTTCAAGGCAAATACCTGAAATTCCAATCGGGTCTTTAATTCCGGGTTCTTTATCCACGATGTATTCCTGCGGGATCACATGAATGATCTCTTCGCCCGGCTGCATCACCAGCTTGTACATGTTCTCAACAAGAAGATCAATATCCTCTTGTTTGATTTCATCATCAAGAGAATTTCTCATGATATTGCCGCGATGCTGAATACTCTTGATATGCTGCCCGGCTATACCCACGTTCACAACGTGAATATTTACACCCGATTTTTGTTCCGCTTCTTCAACTGCCGCCTTAATTGATTGCACTGTTTTCTCAATGTTGGCAACAACACCACGTGTCACACCTATTGATTCGGATTTTCCAATGCCTAGTATTTCTATTTTCCCGTATTCATTTCTACTGCCAACAATGGCTGCTATCTTGGTTGTACCAATGTCCAGGCCAACTACTATTTCTGTACCTTCCATATCTCTGTTATTAAATTTTTGAACAAATTACCTGATTTTTATACTTTATGTTTATTGTCTTGTATTTATCCCAGCCGAACTTATTCAGCCCCTTTTTGTAAAACACCAAAAGCTTATTAAATTTCTCACCCATATTGTCAATGTCACCGAAAATAATTGTCTGATCACCTATCTTGGTATAAAGCTCAATTTCCCCGTCATTGTTGATGAATATCTCCTCTATCATCGCATTCCAGAAGTCATCTTTCCTGATGAATTGTGTCAGTCTGAAAATCTTGTACAAGGGCGTTTTCATGATCACTGTATCGGTCCCTGTTGAATCGCTGACATCAAGCATGGTTCCTGGATTAAATAGTTGCGGTATGTTCCCGTTCGCTACTGGTAAACGCGCTGTGTAATTATCGCTCGAAGGCATCAGTTTTCCTTTATCATCAATGTAGTATGGCTGGTTGAATTTATTAAAAACTTTTACAATTGGCATTCTCTGGGTGATTGAAATTTCAACGTCGCCATCAATATTTGTGTATACATCTGCTGCTTCAATACAGGGAATACCATACAGAGCTGTTTCAATTTCGCTGGTATTTATTTCAGATAAAGAGGCTCCATTTATTCTGATTTTTTTCAAAGCAAAGTAATCATTGATGTCTTTCGTAGTTATAAAATAATCGCCGCTGTTGTATTTTATCTGAATGTCCACTTTATTACAAATCATTTCCTGGTGAGATCTGTATGCAAAACCCAGTACGCTGAACAAACCAACTATCAGTATAACCCATATCAATATGATAACAGTTCTTTTCATCAATAAGTTTTCATAACATTTAAAATATTCTTCAGGCTCTTTTCAATTGGTACAACCAACTGATCAATGTCGCCTGCACCAAGCGTGATCAACACTTCCAGCTTCCTTTTGATCAATTCTTCAATAAGGTTTTCTTTCGAACAGATCATTTTATTCTTTATTTCAATTTTGTCAAGAAGCATTTGAGAAGTTATTCCTTCAATAGGCAACTCACGTGCAGGGTAAATTTCTAATAATATAAGTTCATCCAGCATTGCAAGACTATCAGCAAATCCCTCTGCCAGATCCCTGGTTCTTGTATAAAGATGCGGCTGAAAAATTCCGGTGATTTTCTTCCCCGGATATAATTCCCTTGCTGTTCTCAGGCATGCTTTAATTTCCTCAGGATGGTGGGCATAATCATCAATAAAAACCAGTTCATCTTCTTTGATATGGTAATCAAAACGTCTGATCACACCCGTATAACTTTGAATAGCATTCTCTATTTCTTCCGGTTTTACTTCAAGATTCAATGCCACTGCAATTGTAGCAACAGCGTTTTCAACATTGTGCATCCCCGGAACACCCGTCTTAACAGATATCACTATATTATCAGGACAGTGGACTTTATACTGATAATTACCTTTTTCTATTTTCACATCACTTACAAAATAATCTGCTTTTTCTTTTGCAGAATATGTTAGTGATTGTGCAGCCACTGCGGGTAATTCAAGGCTTTTCTTTATGATCAATTTACCACCCGGCTTTATCCGGTCAGCAAACAATTTAAAGGATTCCACCATGTAATCCTTGCTGCCATAAATATCAAGATGGTCAGCGTCCATTGAAGAAATTACAGCGATATCAGGTCGCAGATGAAGAAAGGAACGGTCAAATTCATCAGCTTCAACAATGGCTAATGAGTTCTTTTCAGAAAGAATTAAATTTGAATTGTAATTTTTTGTGATGCCACCAATAAATGAAAAAACATCTTTACCGGATTGTTTCAGGATATGGGCAATCATTGAAGTGGTGGTTGTTTTGCCATGAGTTCCAGCTACAGCAACAGTAAAGGAATCCCCGGTGATCAGGCCAAGAATTTCAGCACGCTTCATCATTTGATAACCTTTCTCTTTCAGGAAGCGGAATTCTTTATGCTCTGCGGGAATTGCAGGAGTATAGATTACCAGATCAATTTCCTGAGGAAGGCTATTAACATCATCCTCAAAATGGACAAGAATTCCCTCTTTTATCAGTTCTTCAGTTAATGAAGTTTTTGTTTTATCATAACCGCTCACCTGCACACCATTTGCTTTGAAATAACGGGCAAGAGCACTCATGCCAATACCACCGATTCCCAGGAAATAAATATTTTTAATGTCGCTTAATTTCATCATTGATCATTTCCTGTTAACTAATTTCATTACTTCTGACACTATCGTTTCTGCTGCGAATGGCTTTGCCAGGGTTTTAATATTTTTACTCAGCTCACTGCATTTTTCTTCATCCTGCACGAGCTCCAAAACTGTTTTGCCAAGTATTGTCTTGCACTGTGAATCCTTAATGAATTTGGCTGCATGTTCTTTCATTAACGCTTCAGCATTTTTTGTCTGATGATCTTCTGCAACATTTGGCGAAGGAATAAGGATCACCGGCTTGCCTACTATACATAATTCCGAAACTGAAATTGCTCCTGCCCGCGAAATAATTATATCCGCAGCGGCATAAGCATAATCCATCCTGTTAATAAAATCAAAAACTTTGATCCCTTCTTTACTGATTTTATTAGCGGCTTCTTTTGCAGTTTCAAAAAAGAATTTACCGGTCTGCCAGATCACCTGAATATCCTCTGTTATGAATAACTCAAGATACTCCTGAATGCTTTCATTTATCGTACGCGCACCTAAACTTCCGCCGACAGCAAAGATTGTTTTTTTACCTGCTTTAAGACCGAAGAAATTCATGGCTTCTTCCTTTTTACTTTCAATATCTACCACTTCTTTTCTGACAGGGTTGCCTGTGATAACGATCTTTGCCTTGGGGAAAAATCTTTCCATATTTGGAAAAGCAACACAAATTTTATCAACTTTGAAAGAAAGGTTAATATTCGATTTGCCAGGATAAGAATTCTGTTCCTGAATGAGTGTTGGGATCCCTTTTATTGAGGCCACTTTCACAACAGCCCAACTGGCATAACCGCCAACACCTATCACAACATCAGGTTTAAACTTTTTAAGAATTCTGTTTGATTTGAATAAACTTGAAATTATTTTAAAAGGAACTGAAAAGTTTTTCAAGGTTAATCTTCTTTGCAAACCGCTTATCCATAAACCTTCAATCCTGTAGCCGGCAGCAGCCACTTTCTCCATCTCCATTCTGCCCTTTGCACCTACAAATAAAATATCAATGTCATTGCATTTCATCTTTAAAGTATTTGCAATGGCTATAGCAGGAAACACATGACCTCCTGTGCCCCCTCCACTGATGATAACTTTTATTTTTCCTGTGTCTTCCAAAATCTTATTTGCTAGTTTGAAATTCTATTTTCTAAACCTGTTGTTTGCTTTTTTCCTCAACAATATTTTTCGCATCACCCTCAAGTGATTTTGCCTGCTCTTTGTCCGATTCCTTACTAACACTTAGCATTATTCCGATCGTAATACCTGTGAACCATATTGACGTGCCCCCCATACTAACCATAGGTAATGGTTGTCCTGTTACAGGCAAAATATTTACAGCTACAGCCATATTGATGAATGCCTGAAACACCAGACTGAAGCAACAGCCAAATGTCAGAAATGCACCAAAAGTTCCGGGTGATCTTGAAACAATTCTAACCCCGCGAAACAGCAAAATCAAATACATCAGAACAACAACGATTGCACCAATGAGACCGTACTCCTCAACAATAATTGCATAGATAAAATCGGAATAAGGATGTGGCAAAAAGTTTCTCTGAGTGCTATTACCGGGCAATTTTCCAATGATCCCACCGGTTGCAATGGCTATTTTCCCCTGTTCTACCTGGAAATTTTCAACCTTTTCACCACTGCTGAAATTTTCTATACGGTTTCTCCATGTTCCCAACCTTCCCTGATTTGTTGAGTGCATTAGGATAAAAACAAAAATACCCATAAGAACAATGGCAATTCCAAGCAGTGCAAAAATAAATTTCAAATTTATCCTGCCGATGAAAAGCATCACCATACTTGTTGTGAACAATGCTGCTGCCGTTGAAAAATTTGCAGGTAAAATAAGTCCGCACACAATTAAAATAGGAACCATTATCGGGATGAAAGCAGACTTAAAATCTTTGATCTGATCCTGTTTTTTTGAAAGCAATCTTGCGACATAAATAATGAGCGCCAGTTTGGCAAAGTCAGAACTCTGAAATGTCAGATTTATTACAGGCAGGGTAAGCCAGCGGCTTGCTTCATTTACATTCGTTCCTGTAAATAAAGTAAACATCAACAACGGCACTGCAACTATCATTGCAAGCTGGGATATTCTTGAGTAGTATGTGTATTTGACAAGGTGTGCAACATACATCAATCCAAGACCAAGCAATAAAATAATAAAATGCTTCACAAGGTAATATTCCGTATTCCCTTGCTGATACCTGTAGGCAAGCGTACCCGTTGAGCTATATACTGCCAGCAACGAGAATATCGACAATATGATCACTACTGACCATATTACTTTATCACCTTTTATGTCTCTAAAGAATTTCAATGTATTAATTTTTATAATTCACGAACAGCTTCTTTGAATTTTCTTCCTCTTTCTTCATAGTTTTCGAATAGATCGAAACTGGCGCAAGCAGGCGAAAGCAGAACAACATCTCCCGGTTTTGCCAAACGATAAGCAGCTCTTACAGCATCACTGGCAGTTATCGCATCATCAATAACTTTTACACTTCCTGAAAAAGCTTTATGAATTTTTCTATTATCCAAACCCATACAGACAATCGCTTTCACCTTCTTACCGACTATCTCCTGGAGTGCACCATAATCATTTCCCTTATCCTTTCCGCCAACAATCCAAATGACATTTTTAGACATAGACTCAAGTGCATACCAAGTTGAATTGACGTTTGTGGCTTTTGAATCATTTATAAATTCTATTCCATGAACGTTTGTCACATACTCGAGCCTGTGCTCAACACCCTGGAAGTCCATCAGACATTCTTTAATTGTATCTTTCCTGATGTCGAGAATTCTTGATGCTATTCCCGCAGCAAGTGAGTTGTAAAGGTTATGTCTGCCTTGTAGCGCTAATTCGTGAATATACATGCTTAGTTCTGTTTGGTTTATTTTTATACTTAATTTATTATTCCTATCGTAAACACCTTCTGTAACATTGTTCCGTATTGAAAAAGGAATTTTTATTGATTTAATTTCTCTTTCAGTGATACCTTTATTTATTGTTTCATCATCTCCCCAATAAATAAAGTAATCTACTTCCTGCTGGTTATTAATTATCCTGAATTTCGAATCAACATATTTTTGAAAATCGTTATCATATCTATCCAAATGATCAGGAGTGATATTGAGTAAAATTGCAATGTCCGCTCTAAAATCAATTATTCCATCAAGCTGAAAACTGCTCAATTCAATTACCCACCAATCATGATCCCCTTCGGCAATTTCTCCTGCAAAACTTTTCCCTACATTTCCTGCAAGACCAACATCTATTCCTGCTTTCTGTAAAATGTGGTAAGTAAGCAAGGTGGTTGTTGTTTTGCCATTACTACCGGTAATGCAGATCTTTTTCCCGTTTGAATACCTTGATGCAAATTCAATTTCAGAAATTACAGGAATGTTTTTCCCTTTAATCTTCCCTATAACCTCTGCTTCATCATGGATGCCCGGGCTTTTTATGACCTCATCAGCAGTCAGGATTTGTGACAAAGTATGTTGCCCTTCCTCCCAATTAACACCAGCTTTTAAAAGAACGCTTTTATATTTTTCTTTAATTATACCCTGATCCGAAACAAAAACTTCAAATCCTTTTTTCTTTGCAAGTATTGCAGCGCCTGCACCACTCTCTCCTCCACCCAATATGACGATCTTCTTTGCTGACATACATTGAAAAACCTTTATTCATTTGTTCGTTATCTTAATTTTAAAGTAACAACAGTCATTACTGCTAAAAATATTCCGATGATCAAAAAACGCATCACAATTTTTGCTTCATGATAACCTTTCATCTGGAAATGGTGGTGCAAGGGTGACATTCTAAACACTCTTTTTCCGACGCCGTATTTCCGTTTAGTGTACTTAAAATAGGACACTTGCAATACGACAGACAAACTTTGAATGAAAAACACTCCGCACATAATAGGTATTAAGAGTTCCTTACGTATAATTATGGCAAAAACTGCAATAATACCACCCAAAGCAAGGCTTCCTGTATCACCCATGAACACCTGCGCCGGAAAAGAATTATACCATAGAAATCCTATGCATGCACCCACAAATGCCGCAACATAAATAGTCATCTCTCCAAGGTTAGGGATGTACATAATGTTCAAATAATCTGCAAAAATGATGTTACCTGATACGTAAGAAAGAATGCCCAGTGTCACACCAATGATAGCCGATGTTCCTGACGCAAGCCCATCAAGCCCGTCTGTCAGATTTGCACCATTTGAAACTGCTACAATTATGAAAATCACGAATGGAATAAAAATCAGAAACGCAAATTTCTTATACCCTGTTCCAAGCCATGAAAGAAGATCAGCATAGTCAAATTCATTGTTCTTAAAGAAAGGTATTGTTGTCTTGGTTGATTTGATTTCCTTTTTTGAAAATAACAATGGAGCTTCATTTGTATTATCAATTTTCATGAGATTCGTAGTGCTTACGAATTTCTGTGCTTTTACAGCTTTTTCTTTGATTACTACAGAATCACTGAAGTATAAAGTGCAGCCAACAATAAGACCTAATCCAACCTGTCCCAAAATTTTAAATTTACCTGCAAGTCCTTTTTTATTTTTCTTGAAAACTTTAATGTAGTCATCAATGAATCCAATAGCACCTAGCCAAATCGTGGCGACTATCATTAAAAGGATGTAGATATTGAGAAGCTTTGCAAATAAAATTGTGGGAATAATGATTGAGGCAAGAAGTATCAAACCTCCCATCGTTGGCGTTCCTTTTTTCTGAATTTGTCCTTCCAGGCCCAGGTCGCGAATATCTTCTCCGACTTGTTTTTTTCTCAGGTACCTGATAATTCTCTTACCAATAAACAGAGAAATTAGTAAGGAGAATATGATAGCCATCAGCGCCCTGAAGCTAATATACTGGAAAACCCCCGCTCCGGGAAATCTGAAATGCATTTGTAAATAACCAAATAAATAATAGAACATAGGTCTCTTTTTTATTGTTCAAATATTTCTTTAACTATCTCTTTGTCATCAAAAGGATATTTCACTCCTTTTACCTCCTGATATTTTTCATGTCCTTTTCCGGCGACAAGAATGATATCACCAGGTTTTGCCAATGCAAAAGCGGTTTTTATTGCTTCTTTCCTGTTTACAATTGAAAGGACTTTTCTTTTAGAAACAATGTCAACACCCTTCATCATTTCTTCAATAATTGCATCAGGATTTTCAGATCTTGGATTGTCTGAAGTTAGTATCACTTTGTTGCTGTTTTCACATGCTATCCTCGACATGACAGGTCTTTTTTTCACATCCCTGTCACCGCCACAACCCACAACAGTAATAACATCTTCATTTCCTTCCCTGACAGATTGAATTGTACTCAACACATTTTGCAATGCATCGGGAGTGTGAGCATAATCAATTATTGCAATAATACCGTTTGCTGATCTTAAACATTCAAACCTTCCTTCAACGGCCTCAGATTTGCTCAATATTCTCAGCACTTCAGATCTGTCTTGTCCAAGTAAAACTGCGCATGCATAAATTCCAAGGAGATTGTAGGCATTGAAACTGCCGACAAGTTTGAACCAGGTCTCAATTCCGTCAACATTCATCTGAAGGCCGGTGAACCCATTCTCAATGATCTTTGCTTTGAAATCAGCCGGATTCTTCAGTGCATACGTTAATTTTGTTGCTTTGGTATTTTGCAACATTACAGCTCCATTCCTGTCATCAGTGTTGCTTAAAGCAAATGCATGACTACCCAACTGATCAAAAAATCTCTTTTTCGCATTCAGATATTCTTCAAACGTTTTATGATAATCCAAATGATCATGAGTAATATTACTGAATATACCACCGGCAAAATCCAGCCCGGTGATCCGATGCTGGACAACTGCATGAGAACTTACTTCTATAAAACAATAAGTGCAGCCTTTGTCAACCATGTTTTTAAGAAGAGAGTTTAATTGTATTGCATCAGGAGTGGTATGTGTTGAAGGAATAATATCCTCATTGATCTTATTGCAAACTGTTGATAGCATCCCAACCTGGTAACCCAACTCTCTGAATAACCCATGAAGCAATGTTACAGTGGTTGTTTTTCCATTGGTGCCGGTGATGCCAACCAATTTTAACCTGGTTGAAGGGTTATCATAGAAATTTGATGCAATCCATCCCAAAGCCTCACTGCTGTCTTTTACCTTTACATAAGTAACACCATCCATCATGACTGCCGGAAGATTTTCACAAACGATGGCACTCGCACCTGACTTTGCAACATTATCAATGTACAAATGCCCATCAGTGTTGGTACCTTTAATTGCAATAAACAGGCACCCTTCAGAAACATTCCTTGAATCAAAGGATATATTGGTGATCAAAACATCAGTAGTTCCAACGATGCTTTCAATCCCTGTTTTATATAGTATTTCTTTTAACGATCTCATCAATGCACTTTAACCGAGTCCTTATGTTTTACCGGGACCTTACCATTATTTTTTTCTTTTACTGCTACCTTATTATTTGTAGGTTTATCCTTTGTATTACCTTTATTTTTATCCACTGGTGGTTTCTTGTTCTGATCACCATTGGCACTCCCTTTTACTGACTGGTTTTTTCCGTTTTTCTTTAATGTATCTTTAGCACTTGCTAACTTTAAGCTATCTGCGCCTGCATTTTGTTTCAATTCTATCGAAACGGAAGCTTTTGATAAAACCAGTGTGACCAGACTGCCCTTCTTTGCAGAAGTCCCTGCCGGAATTGACTGGGTAACCACTTTCCCTTTACCAGTTACTTTTACTTTAAGACCATCACTTTCCATGGCATATATTGCATCTTTCAGACCCATCCCGATAACATCAGGTACAAATCCGAATTTGATCTGTTTTTCTTTTAACGTCACATTTTTAGTATCTGCTGTTGATGATACCCACTCACTGTTTGGACTTTGAGAAAGAGCTGTAAAATCGAGTCTTTTGTAAATGGTAAAAAGATCCTTTTGGTTAGCTGCCTTTATCGAAGGAATTTGATAGGTTATTACTGTGTCTGATTTTTTCTGATTAATATCAAGGTGTGTTGCATAAACCCGGTCTGCTATTTCTTTAAATACAGGTGCAGCCACAAGAGCGCCATAATATGCGCCTTTTGAAGGATTATTGACAACCACTATACAGGAATATTTTGGATTATCTGCTGGAAAATATCCAACAAAAGAGGCCTTATAATTTACTGCCCCCTCATCACCATATCCTTTGTTTCCTTTTGCGACCTGAGCAGTTCCGGTTTTACCGGCGATTTTATATACTGAATTTCTCAAACCCTTTCCGGTTCCATTCTCAACAACACCCTCTAATAGTGACCTTGCCAATGCAACTGTTTTTTTTGAACAAATAGAATCTTTAAGAACAACAGGATTGAATGTTTCTACCACTTTACCCAGTTTACGAATTTCTTTTACAAAAAGAGGCTTTACCATCTTGCCATTATTGGCGATCGCATTATAAAATGTAAGTATTTGTAAAGGTGTCAATGCAACCTCATATCCTACGGCCATCCATGGCAAAGTTACACTTGACCAACTCTTACTTTTTGGTGATTTGATTACAGGGTGTGATTCACCCAAAATATCCAGACCCAATAATTGCGTATCAACGCGCATGCTGTTCAATTTATTCGTAAATCGAATTGGATTTCCTGAATAATTTTTATAGATTGCCTGGGATATTCCGACATTGGAAGATTCTTCAAAAGCTTTTCTTACCGAAATTGGTCCATAACCACTGATATGTGAGTCTTTCATTTCCCTATCAGAATATTTCATTTTCCCAATAAGAACCTGATCATCCAGTTTGACCTTACCATCATCAATTGCGGCAACCATTGACATCAATTTAAAAGTTGATCCCGGCTCAGTTGCTTCTCTTATAGCAAAGTTCTCCTCTTCATCATATTTTCCATCCGAACCTCTTTTAAGATTTGCAATAGCCTTAATGTGACCTGTTGCTACTTCCATTAAAATTGCGCAGCCATGATCTGCATCATTTGCAATCAGGTTTTTCATCAGAGCATTTTCGGCAACATCCTGTATTCCTATGTCAATTGTTGTAATAACATCATTGCCATCCTGAGGTTCAATTTCATTCTCATTCATTGGCATCCAAACATTGCCTGCGATTTTCTTTTTCAACCTTAACCCACTGATACCTTCTAGTTTTTTTGAATAATAACCTTCAAGTCCTACTTTGACTCTTATTGTATCAATGATAATTTTCCCTGATTTATCTTTTCTCTTTCTGATTGAGTCATTACCTAAATATCCAATAGTTCTTTTTGCCAGCAACTGATAAGGTTTAACTCTTTTTTCTCTTTGCTCGACAATGAGACCTCCTTTATTCTTACCCAACCTGAAAATTGGAAAAGTCTTGATCTTTTTAAGATCTTCAAATGATGTCTGCGATTTCTCATCCGACATTATTGATTTATGAATGGCGGCATATTCTTTAACTTCCTCTTTTGCTTTGCGGAGTATCTTTAAGTATTCATTCTTTGTTTTATCCTTAAAAATATTAGCCAGATCATAAGCAAGCGAATCAACATTTTTTGCGAAAACATCATCAGGGACGATCTGGGCATCCCAATAAATATCGAAAATGGGTATTGACGTTGAAAGCAGGCTTCCATCTTCTGAACAAATATTGCCACGGATAGCCTCAACTTTCATGGTATCCATCGTCTGTTCATTAGATATTTTTTTGTACTTATCACCTTCAATAAATTGAATGTGCATTACCTGTCCGATAATGACAAGTGAAAACAGCAGTACAATGAAATATGCCAGATATACTCTCCACAATATGTCTTTTTTAACGTCTTTCATTTTATTTCCTGGGTGCTCCTGCTTTTTCTGTTGTATCTTTTTCTGTAAATATTTTCTTTGGTGGAATTAACGATTCCTTTATACCATAAGGTATTATTCGTTTCATCACCTCTGTTTGTCTGCTGTAATACATCAGTCTTGACTCGATCGAAATACTCTCAGATCTCAATTCTTTTAACTCTCTTTTGACTTTTTCTATTTCAATAACTTTTTTTTCAGCATAGTAAGTGTTTGCAATATACAGTATGGCCAAAAAAGC
This sequence comes from uncultured Bacteroidota bacterium, assembly GCA_903889915.1. Taxonomy (GTDB): domain Bacteria; phylum Bacteroidota; class Bacteroidia; order Bacteroidales; family CG2-30-32-10; genus CAISZK01. The sequence goes on along the minus strand of CAISZK010000284.1, from coordinate 11,217 downwards.
AATATACAGCAGGAAAGGCAAAGTCTTTACGACTTTTTCCCTCGTCAAAATAGTACCGTCCATAACACTTTGGATAAGTCGGATAACAGGATTGACCTTCCTTTTCTTTTGGGGAGGCTTTTCCTTTATTACTTCCGGTTCTTCCTTTATTTCCGGTTCTTTAAAAGTGTTTTCTTTCATCTAGTTTTTTACTGCTATCCTAAGTTTTGCACTTCTTGCTCTTTTGTTTCTTTCAATTTCATCAGGACCGGGAACAATTGGCTGTCTGGTTACCACCTTTAACGGGACCTTTTCATTACCATAAAAATCTTTTTCAACTGCCCCTTCAAAATTTCCTGTCTTCATTATATTTTTTACCAACCTGTCCTCTAACGAATGATATGCGATTACTACAAGCCTTCCTCCCGGCTTCAAAACATCTATGCTTTGCATAAGTAGTTCTTTCAGAGAATTCATTTCATCATTAATTTCTATCCTCAGTGATTGAAGAACCTTTGCATAGAATTTATTCTCTTTTCCTCTTTCCGCAAATTGCCCTATTGTGTTTTTCAGATCATCAAGAGTAACGATTGCCTTATCCTTTCTTTTCTCTACAATAGTTTTTGCGATCTTATAAGCTTGTTTTAATTCACCAAATTCAAAGAACAATTTCCTTAATGCCTCTTCACTATATTCCGCAAGAACATTGCGTGCATTCACTTTATTTTTTCTATTCATCCGAAGGTCCAGATCTGCTTCGAACCTTACTGAAAATCCTCTTTCAGCGTTGTCGATCTGATGTGATGAAATCCCCAGATCAGCGATTATTCCGTCAACGGGTAGAACTTTATAGTACATCAGGAAATTTTTCAAAAACCTGAAATTAGCATTCACCAGCGTAAAACGTTCATCATTTATTTTATTTGCATTTGCTTCTTCATCCTGATCAAATGCTATCAATTTTCCATTTTCCAGACTCTTCAAAATTTCAATCGAGTGCCCTCCTCCACCAAAAGTGGCGTCAACATATGTCCCGCCAGGCCTGACCTCAAGACCTTTTATGCTTTCATTTAAAAGAACAGTTTCATGATAGTTCATTACTGCTTCCTTTGTTATCTTTCTTACCCATCACTTCTTCTGCAAGACTGGAAAAATCATCTGGTTCATTTACATGAAGTGCATAATAAGCATCCTTTGCCCAAATTTCAATCTTGTTTGCAAATGCGAACATCACCATCTCTTTATCGAGATTTGCATATTGCATCAGGGGTTTAGGGAGTAATAGTCTGCTGACGGAATCAACTGTCAACTCTGTTGCTCCACGGAAAAAATACCTTGCAAAATCCCTGTTTTTTTTATTGAACAGATTTAAGCGGTTCACTTCATCACTGATGGTTTGCCAAACAGAGTATGGGTAGAGAACAAGGCAATTTTCGAAACCTCTGTTCACAACAAACTTGTCCTGTTCTTCAACAGGGAGTTGTTTCTTGATGCCTGCCGGCAGCATAAACCTGCCTTTTGCATCAATTTTACATTCAAATTCGCCGATAAGGTTTGACATAAAAAACACTACTTTAATTTGAAGTTGCTAAAGTAAATAAAATTCTCCCACCATCTACCACTTAATCCCACTTTGTTGATAACTTTTTCGATTTTGTGAAAAAAAATTCAAAAAAAAAGACTTTTTCAGCCCTTTTTTGGGTAAAAAAATAACTGCTTTTTATTGCGAAAAACAGCGTCACTTCAATAATTGCTTCATCAGGATCAGAAAATTTTCACACTCTAAAATTATTTTGACCCATCATATAGTGTGATTATTAATTAATCAGGCATTTTTCATTGAATAAATTTTTAAAACACGAACTCTATTTTGAGCGGGTATATTGAAATTATCCGAATAAAGCCTAATTTTGTATTTTAGAATTTCAATACAATTTAGTTTAATGACAGAGATCAAAGCTGATAAAATAGAAGTTGAGGAAGTTATAAGGAGCAAGAATCCTAAGCTTCTCAAAGTAATTCCACGCTTTGTGATCAGCTACCTTAAAAAAATCATTCACGAGAAGCAAATCAATGAAGCGCTTGAAAGGTATAAGGAATTTGAAGGCGTTGATTTTATTGAGAATTTTCTGCGAGACTTTGGTGCAAACATCAATGTCATAAATCCTGAAAATATTCCAACAACAGGCAGGTATCTTATAGCATCAAATCATCCGCTTGGTGGGCTGGATGGAATGGCATTGCTGCTGATAGTCGGTAAAGTCAGGAGTGATATAGTCTTTCCCGTTAACGACATTCTTTTAAACCTTAGAAATCTGAAGAAATTATTTCTCCCTATCAACAAACACGGGAATAATCTTGAGAACAAAAAAATCATTGACGATGCGTTTGCATCAGGGATCATGATACTTTATTTTCCGTCAGGATTGTGCTCAAGAAAACAGAAGGGTGAAATCATGGACCTGCCCTGGAAAAATACTTTTATTAAAAAAGCAATACAGTTTGAGCGCGATATTATCCCTGTTCATATTGACGGGAGGAATTCGAATTTTTTCTATAATTTAGCGAACTGGAGAAAACGGCTAGGCATCAAGGGGAATATTGAAATGCTTTACCTGGTTGATGAAATGTATAAGCAGCATAATAAAGACATCAACATCACTTTTGGCAAGCCTGTTTCGTTTAAAGTTTTTGACAACAGATTCAAGTCAAATGAATGGGCGCAAAAAATGAAAGATCATATTTACGAACTCGGGAAAGACAGTAAAAAAGAGTTTAAAACTGACAGCGGAAAACAGCGGTAACAGATAATTGGCAATAATCGTACATACTTATTGAACCAGAAAACACAATTTTTTTTTAAATAAAACATAAACCAAACAGCATAAACTGACCAATGATTGAAGAGGTGATTCAACCGGTTGACAGGAGCTTACTCGCAAAGGAATTTAATAAAAGTAAGTTTATCCGTTTTACGAATAATAGCAATAATGAAATTTACATTATTGGTTGTGATGACTCACCAAATATACTGAGAGAGATAGGCCGTCTCAGGGAAATTACTTTTCGCAGAGCAGGTGGAGGGACAGGAAAATCGCTGGATCTTGACGAATTTGATATGGGTAAAAATCCTTACAAACAGTTGATCGTTTGGGACCCAAAAGAAAAAGAGATTGTTGGTGGTTACAGGTTTATTCGTTGCTCTGATGCTGCAAAAAACAAAAAAGGAGAATATCATCTGGCCACTTCTCATCTTTTTTCTTTTTCGAAAAAATTCATTAAGGAATATATGCCTTACACCATAGAATTGGGAAGGTCATTTGTTCAGCCAATTTATCAGCCGGCGAACGATCCGCGCAAAGGACTTTATGCACTGGATAATATTTGGGACGGTCTTGGCGCTATTGTTACCGACAATCCTGATGTGAAATATTTCTTTGGGAAATTTACGATGTACCTGAGTTTTCATCAGCAGGCAAGGGATATGATCCTTTTCTTTTTACACAAATATTTCCCGGATAAAGAAAAGCTGGTGGTTCCGCACAAGTCCATTAAAATCGCTACAAGCAAGAAGGAATTGGATGCATTATTTATCGGTAAGAGCTATCAGGAGGATTACAAAATATTATCACAACGTGTGCGAAGTCTGAATGAAAATATACCGCCTCTTGTCAATGCCTATATGAATTTGTCTCCTTCGATGCTGACATTTGGAACGACACTCAATGACACTTTTGGCGAAGTTGAAGAAACTGGGATCCTTGTTACGATTAGCGACATCTATGATATGAAAAAGGAAAGACATTTGCCGGACTATAAAAAAGGCAAGAAGTAGTTTGTTGTTTGTTGTTGTTCAAAGTTCAAGGTGCGGTTGAAGCAAAAGAGTTTCTAATTTCGATCGGTTTTTTCATTAATAAAATTTTACAATTCAATTCACATGCAGATAAAAAAAGCAGAATTCGTTATTAGCAGCAGCACTTATGAAAAATGTCCGAAAGCGAATATGCCTGAGTATGCATTTATCGGCAGATCGAATGTGGGAAAATCGTCCTTGATCAATATGATCACGGGGGAAAAGAAACTTGCCAAGACTTCTTCAACACCGGGAAAAACTCAACTGATCAATCATTTTATCATTAACGAAAGCTGGTACCTGGCGGACCTTCCGGGTTATGGCTATGCTAAGATTTCAAAGGAAATGCGGGCCAAATGGGAGAAAATGATCAGGGGATATCTGCTGCACAGAGAGAATTTGTTGAACACCTTTATTCTTATTGACTCCAGGATAGAACCGCAGCAAAGCGATCTTGATTTCATGGAATGGCTGGGCACAAGCAGGTTTCCGTTTGTTATTGTTTTTACGAAGTGTGATAAATTAAAAAGAGGTGAATTGGCAAGCAATGTGGAGCATTATAAAAAGGTGCTGAAACAGGGTTGGGATGAATTGCCGCAAATGATCATTTCGTCAGCGCTGGATAAAAACGGGAAAGACGAAATTTTGGATTTTATTGAAGAAACGAATAAGGTTTTTAAAGTGATAGAACACTGATGAAACTGATGATTATGATTTCAACTGATTTTAATTTGATATTGAAATAATTATTCAGATTTACTCATAGTTGATTATTCTGCTAAATCCTGAAGCTATAAAAATAGCTGTTTCAAAAAACAACTATTGATGGCAGGGCGCTGAAAACTTTTCCAAAGTGAAGAAAACTTTGGAAAAGTAAGATACAGCAACCTGTTTTTTGAATAAATATTTTTAAAACAATCCTTCCAACAATTTATCATCCGCAATATTGGGCAGGGTAACTTTTAGCATAGGCTCTTCCTGCATGGCGCGTTTGATGGCGAAGATTGCTCCTTCGTTACGTGCCCAACTGCGCCTGGAAATGCCATTGTTGACGTCCCAAAACAACATCATTTTTAATCTTCTTTCAGCGTCGGGACTGCCATCGAGGAGCATGCCAAAGCCGCCATTGATCACTTCGCCCCAGCCTACGCCACCGCCATTGTGAATGGAAACCCAGGTGGCGCCGCGGAAAGAATCGCCTATTACGTTTTGAATAGCCATATCGGCAGTGAATTTTGAACCATCGTAAATATTGGAAGTTTCGCGATAAGGTGAATCGGTCCCTGAGACATCATGATGGTCGCGGCCAAGAACAACGGGGGCTGTAATTTTTCCTGACTTTATAGCGTTGTTAAATGCTTCTGCAATTTTTATTCTGCCTGTGGCATCGGCATAAAGTATGCGTGCCTGCGAGCCGACAACCAGTTTGTTTTTCTTTGCGCCATCTATCCATTGGATGTTATCTCTCAATTGTTGCCTGATTTCAGCAGGAGCGGTTTTTGCAATTTCTTCCAGCATTTCCATTGCAATTTTATCAGTGGTATCAAGGTCTCCGGGCTTTGATGAAGTGCAAACCCAGCGGAAAGGACCGAAACCATAATCAAAACACATGGGTCCCATGATGTCCTGCACATAGGAAGGGTAAATAAAATCGCCGTTTGGCTTCATGATATCAGCGCCTGCGCGGCTTGCTTCGAGCAGAAATGCATTGCCATAATCGAAGAAATACATTCCTTTTTTTGAAAGTGCATTGATGGCTGTCACCTGGCGTCGCAGTGATTCCTGCACTTTTTCTTTGAAAAGAACGGGATTGGATGTCATCATTTCCTTAGAATCTTCGAAGGAAATTCCAACGGGATAATAGCCGCCTGCCCACGGATTGTGAAGTGAGGTCTGGTCGGAGCCAAGTTCGACGGTGATATTTTCTTTTACAAATTTTTCCCAGAGATCAACAATGTTGCCCTGGAATGCCAGAGAAACGGCTTCTTTGTTGGCTTTGGCTTTAATGATCCTTTCGAGCAATTTATTTAAATCGTCATAAACTTCGTCAACCCAACCCTGCGAATGGCGGGTGTGCACAGCCTTTGGGTTAACCTCCGCAATTATACCTATTGCACCTGCAATGACGGCAGCCTTGGCCTGTGCGCCCGACATGCCGCCAAGACCTGATGAAACAAATAATTTTCCTGCAAGATCTTCATTGTTCTTTGCAATCTTACGGCCTGCATTCAGTACGGTAATGGTTGTTCCGTGGACGATGCCCTGCGGACCAATATACATAAAGGAACCGGCAGTCATTTGTCCGTATTGCGAAACACCCATGGCATTGAATCGTTCCCAGTCGTCGGGTTTGGAATAATTGGGGATCACCATGCCGTTGGTCACCACAACACGGGGGGCATCCTTGTGCGAAGGAAACAGTCCCATTGGATGACCGGAATATAAAACCAGTGTTTGTTCGTCGGTCATTTCAGCAAGATATTTCATGGTGAGGCGGTATTGTGCCCAGTTCATGAAAGCAGCGCCATTGCCGCCATAGGTGATGAGTTCATGGGGATGCTGGGCAACGGCGGTGTCGAGATTGTTTGAAAGCATGAGCATGATTGCGGCAGCCTGCTGAGATTTGTGGGGAAACTCATTGATGCTGCGGGCATAGATTTTATAGGAAGGACGGAAGCGATACATGTAAATGCGTCCATACTCTTTTAATTCATTGGCAAACTCAGGGGCAAGGGTTGCATGATGTTTTTTATCAAAATAACGCAGGGCATTTTTGAGTGCGAGCATTTTTTCGTCTTTCGACAGTATGTCTTTGCGGCGCGGGGCATGGTTGAGCGAAGGATCGTAAGGTTTTGGTTCGGGAAGAATGTCAGGAATACCCTGGAGAATTTCGTTTTCAAAATCTGTTTGGTTCATAAAAATGTGTGTTTATTTTGCGGGGCGAAATTACGGTTTCGCGGGGAATTATTCAAATGTTTGAAGAGTTTGTGGTTTGAAGAGTTTGAAGGGTTTGTGGTTTGTAGTTAGTGGTTAGAGGGGAGAGCATGGATGGTGAAAGGGGTGTTGTCAGAGTTTTTCGGACTAAAACTTCGAAAAATCCTCCTTTTATCAAACTTTAAAAGTAACTTTATTTAAGACATCTGAAACAATTGCATTTGTTAAATACCTTGCAATTGGCTGTTGAATAATTAAATGCATGTGTTAAATTTATTGATAGTCCAAATGCTGAGTAAATGGAGACTTTTGCTGAGAGATTGGAGACTTTCACTAATGGATAGATTATTTGTTTGTTACTTAAGGTAAGGTAACTCTTACCTTACCCAATGTAACACTTACATTACCTAAGGTAATCATCAAATAAAGAAAGGTAGCCATTACTTAACGTAATGCAAAGGTATTTTTTAAATTTTGCCCTTTTAAATTTACATTTCCAATTGTAAGTGTTACTTTTCCAATTGAGGTCATTACAATTCCAATTTAAAATCGCACTATAAATATTAAATCCTTTCCTGATTGCTTTTTCGAAAATTAATGAATAAAGCCGGTTGCTGATATTTTTCATTTTTTTATTTGATCAGGAAAATTTTCTTAGGATTTTAAGAAATTAATTCGGATTTCTTTGGAGATATTCCAAAATTATTTTATACTTTCGTACATCATTTCTGGATAAGGACTTTTCCAGGACATCAGATGAGGGAATTCTTTCAGAAGCCTTGTTGTTTGTTAGGGTTTGCGGATAAGGGACATTTTTTTTAAAATGAAATTGAAGTTATGGGAAAAACAACAATAACTACCAGGATACGATTATCACTTCTGTGCGTGTTTGCCATCATGTTTGTTGTTGCCCTTTATTTATTTATTCAATTCCGTTCGGTTGGAAAAGACACAGAAACCCTTTATGAACACCCTTTTCTGGTAAGCAATACTCTAAGGGAAATTAAAATTGATCTTCATAAAATATCGCAGTTGCTGGGCGAGGTTACACTGGCAGACAACGACCGTTATACTGACAGTTTGAAAAGAGAGATAATGATCAGTTCACGCAATGTTGACAGTTGTTTTAAGATCATTTCTTTAAAATATCTGGGTAATCCAAAGGATAAAGATAGCGCCATCATTGATTATGGAGTGTGGGTAAACTCGTGGAGCAGATTTTATGAATTAAAGAAAGAAAATAAAACAGACAGTATCAATTATCTTTTAAGGACCAGTGTAAATTCGAAATTCAATGAAATTTTTTATCACCTGAATAAAATCCGTGATTTTGCACAGAATAAAGCCAACACTATACTTGAGAGGGTTACTAAGCATGAAAACTTTGCGATTTACTTTTCGATTTTTCTCCTGATCGTTTCAGTAATTGTAGTGTTGTTTTTAATCTGGTATTTGTCGGGATTGATTGGAAAACCTATAAAGCGATTTGTTAAGGAAGCGAACCAATTGCTGAGGCGGGAAGTGGAGTCGAATGAGAAGATACATCATGACGAAAAACTTTTGATGCTTACATTGGATGAATTGAAATTTGCTTATCAAAACATAGAGCGGCAAAGCAAAGAAATTGAACATAACAACAAAAAACTTGCTGATGTAAATAACGAACTTGATGAAAAGGTTAAGCTGCGTACAAAAGAATTAAACACAACAAACGAATATCTTGAAAAGCTTTTCAAATATGCCAATGCGCCAATCATTGTTTGGGATCATCAGTTCAGGATAACAAGGTTCAACCCGGCATTTGAAGAGTTGACAGGAAGAAAGGCTGATGAAGTTATCGGAAAAACTCTGGATATCCTTTTCCCGGCAGACCAGGTTGAAAAATCAATGGAACTGATCAGAAAAACGCATGAGGGCGAGAGATGGGAAATTGTTGAAATTTGTATTCTTCATAAAGATGGTTCGCTCAAAATTGTTCAATGGAACTCTGCACCTGTGTTGGCTGATGATGGTGTTACGATTATTTCAACCATTGCACAGGGAAATGATATTACGGTTAGGAAACAAACAGAGCATGAATTGAAAGTGAGTGAAAAAAGGTATCGTTCGACCCTTGATCAAATGCTGGAAGGATGCCAGATCATTGGGTTTGACTGGAAGTATATTTATCTCAACGATGTTGCAGAAGCACATAGCAGACGCCCAAAGGAAGAGCTACTTGGGAAAAGATATATGGATCTGTGGCCCGGAAGTGAAAAAACCGAACTTTTCTGCATTATGAGAAAATGCATGGAAGAAAAAACTACTCATCACCTTTTGAATGAATTTGACTATCCCGATGGTAGCAAAGGCTGGTTTGACCTGAGCATACAGCCGGTGCCGGAAGGAGTTTTTATTCTCTCGAATGATATTACTGAACGAAAACGAATGGAAGCCGAGTTGCTTGCAAGCAAAGTGAAACTGGAGACTGCGCTGGAGAGCATGACTGACGCTATATTTATATCGGATGTGGATGGGAAATTTGTTGAGTTCAATGAAGCCTTTGCCACATTTCATAAGTTCAGAAATAAAGAAGAATGTGCAAAAACATTGAGCGAATATCCGGTATTTCTTGATGTGATGAATATGGCCGGAGAATTGATGCCGCTAGAAAAATGGGCTGTTCCAAGAGCATTGAGCGGTGAAGTGTCGAAAAGTTCGGAGTATATCTTACGGCGAAAAGACACAGGTGAATCATGGGTGGGAAGTTATAGTTTTGCTCCTGTCAGAAATGATCAGGGTGATATTGTCGGTTCAGTTGTTACAGCAAGAGATATTACTGACAGAAAAAGAGCAGAAGAAGAGCTTCGGGAATCGGAAAATACGCTTTCAATAATATTGAATAAAAGCCCTGTTGCAATTATTCTGACAACACCTTATGAAGGCACTTTCATAGATGCCAATGAAACATTTCTGCGGGATATGGAGTACAGCATTGAAGAGTTGAAAGGGCATACATCCGTGGAGCTTGGGATCTTTGATAATCCCGAAGACAGAAAAAACCTGATAGAGGTATTGAGAAAACAGGAATTTGTTTTTGGTTATGAATGCCATCTTCGCACTAAAAGCGGAAAGATCCTTACAGGGTTGTTGTCGGTGGTATTTATCAAACTAAAAGGAAAAACGTGTCAGCTAAGTACGATCATAGATATAACAGAGCGTAAAAAGACTGAACAATATTTAAAAGAAAGTGAAGAACTTTACCGTATATTGTTTGAGAATATGCTGAACGGATTTGCCTACTGCAGGATGAAGTATCTGGAAGGAAAGGCGGATGATTTTACTTATATCAGCGTAAACAAATCATTCGAAACTTTAACAGGATTGAAAGATGTGGTAGGTAAAAAAGTATCGGAAGTTATTCCGGGGTTCAAAGAAACAGATGGAGGATTGCTTGAGATCTATGGAAGAGTTGCAGAAACAGGCAAACCTGAGATCATTAAAATTTATGTTGAAGGATTGAAGATGTGGTTTTCGATTTCCATTTACAGTCCGGAAAAAGAATATTTTGTTGCGGTGTTTGATGTGATCACTGAACGTAAAAAAACATTGGCATCATTGGAGAAATCGAACAAGGAACTTGAACAATTTGCTTACGTTGCATCGCACGATTTGCAGGAGCCTTTGCGCATGGTTTCGAGTTACACACAACTTTTATCAAAGAGGTATAGGGATCAGCTTGATGAGGATGCACAGGAATTTATTGGATATGCTGTGAACGGCGCAATGCGGATGCAGAAACTGATCAATGACCTGCTTGAGTTTTCACGTTTGAATACAAGAAAGAAAGCCATAACAGATGTTGATATGCATGAATTGCTTGGAAAAGTAAGGATGAATCTTTCGATGATGATAGAAGAAAGAAAAGTGATCATCACAAATGATGAATTGCCACAAGTGAAGGTTGATGAAACTCAATTTATACAGTTGTTCCAAAATTTGATAAGCAACGGGATAAAATACAATCAGTCTGAAACGCCTCACATACATATTTCGGCAAAGGAAGAAAAATCGGAATGGATATTCAGTATAAAAGATAACGGGATTGGGATAGACAAGCAGTTCCATGAACGCATTTTCGGGATTTTTCAAAGATTGCATTCGCGAAATGAATATTCAGGGACGGGGATAGGACTTGCAATTTGCAAGAGGATCATTGACCGGCATGAGGGGAGGATATGGCTTGAATCGGAGTTGGAGAAAGGAACAGTGTTTTATTTTTCGATACCGAAATAGGGTTTGAAGAGTTTGAAATGGTTGAAGGGTTTGAAATGGTTGAAGGGTTTAAAAGTTAATGTAAAATGTAAAGCAGGGGAATGTAAAATGTAAAAGTGACGGGAAATGTAAAATGTAAAGCAGGGGAATGTAAAATGTAAAAGTGACGGGAAATGTAAAATGTAAAGCAGGGGAAT
>CAISZK010000283.1 GCA_903889915.1 uncultured Bacteroidota bacterium | reverse complement strand
TCTGACAAACATCGCTCATTCTTTGATTTTACCTGTATTGATCATTAGCTATCTGATTCCGGTCAGTTATATTTTGGGCGTTCACTCTTTACATGCAATTAACAATATATCTGTTGCTTTAAACACAGGTATAGCATTTTGTGCTTTAAGTCTGGCCATCGTATTTATTAAAACCGGATCATGGCTAATGAGTGTATTTGTAAGCAAAAATGCAGGAGGAAGAATGGCACGAAGACTATTGCCTGCTTTATTATTTCTGCCCGTAATTATTGGATGGTTCAGGCTTTACGGCGAAAGAACCAATATTTTTCAATCAGAAGTGGGAGTAGTTCTTGTTGCTCTTACTTATTCCGTTTGTTTTGTTTTTCTGACATGGGTAACTGCAAGATCAGTAAACAAATCTGATGAGAAAAAAAGAAGATCGGAAGAGCAACTTCATGAAAGTGAAATAAAATTTCGAAGCATTTTTGAAAACAGCAACGATGCAATTATTCTACTTGATGCCGCCACCGGAAAATACATTGATTGCAATGATATTACCTGCAAAATGTCGGGATACTCCAAAAAAGAAATTTGCGAATTTAAATCCGGAGAATTCCTCTCGCCACCGCATAAAAATGAAGTAAGATCTAACATGGATATCCTCAACAAGACCGGAAAATTGCGGGGCGAAACAGAGTTGATCACTAAAGAAGGAACTTTATTGCCAATAGAATTCAATGCATCTTTATTGAAAATTGAAGATGCTCAATACATGGTCAGTTTCATCAGGGATATTAGTGAACGCAAACAGGCCGAGGAATCTCTGCGTGCTTCCGAAGCTAAGCTTCGCGGCATAATGGAAGCCACGCAGGAATCAATCTGGATGTTCAGCATAACGGGAGAATATCTTCTCGGTAATCCCACTGCCCTTTGGCGTATTGGCAAAAGCGAAAAAGAAATAATTGGTAAGAATTTCACAGAAATATTACCATACAGCCTGGCACAAAAGCGTATGGGATATTTGCGTAAAGTAGTCGAAACTGCAACTCCAATTGAGTTTGAAGATGAAAGGGACGGCATTAATTTCCTGCATAACTTTTACCCTCTGTTCGATAATGGCACCAATGTAATTGCAGTAGTTTCGTTTAGCCGCGACATTACTGAACGCAAAAAAGTTGAACTGGAACTTGAGAATAAAAACGCGAAACTTCTTGAGATCAATGATACCAAAGATAAATTCTTCAAAATAATAGCCCACGATATGCGAAATCCGTTCATCAGCCTTATCGGAGCTTCCGAATTGTTGTATGAAAATGCGCATAAATATGATCTTGAAAAAATATCAACGCTTTCAAAGGTGCTTAACGACTCTGCAAAAAGCGGATTCGATATGCTTCTGAACCTTCTTGAATGGGCTAAATCACAGGCAGGAAGCATGGTGTTCGTTCCTGAAGAAATTGATCTGAAATCATTAATTTACAAGAATCTTTCAAGTGTCGTAGAAATCGCAGCAAGCAAAAAGATTGATCTGAATGTCGAAGATGGTAATGGTGTAAATATTAGGGCTGACAAAAATATGCTCGAAACCATATTGCGCAATCTGATAAGCAATGCTTTAAAGTTTACCTCAAAAGGCGGTGTCGTTACTGTCAGTTCGAAAAACGAGAATGGTTCAGTAGTTATTTCTGTGAAAGATACAGGGATGGGAATAGATAATAAGAATTTCGACAAGCTTTTCAGAAATGATATTAAGTTCAGCAACCCCGGAACGGAACGCGAATGTGGTTCTGGATTGGGTTTGCTTTTATGTAAAGAATTTGTTGAAAAACATAATGGAAAGATCTGGGTTGAAAGTGAAGTTGAAAAAGGCAGCACTTTTCATTTTAGCTTAGGGAAGTGTGAGAATTAGACCTCATGCATTTCAAAATTTTCATTTCACATAGTACATTTAAAATTGAAATCCGACAGATCAAATAGCAACCATTACAAGGAATAGAGTAATTTTGGAAAATTTTATTTAGAATATAGTTTAAAAAATGATTAGTAAAAAGGAAACCACTGACCAGTTTATAAAGCTGATAATTTTGACTATTGCCATTTTGGGCATTCTGCACGTTGGCTTGGCATTTTTCAATGGGTCAAAACTTGTTCTTGCAGAAATTCCGATGTTTGTTCCAATGCTTTTTGGATTTGAAGTGGTTGCGGCATTTTGTATAATCGTCATGGCATTGGGGCGAAACAGGGTTCTGCATGATCCGCTTTCATACTGGATAGCAATAGCGTTTATCAATTTGCTGATCGGCAATATTTTCGTGATCCTCACATGGCCGGGTCTATTAGCAAATGGCCTTGCAATTATCGAGTCTATTCTTCCCGGAACAAGTCCCTGGTTAGTATCAAATGAATATTTTTTAATGGGTTGCTTTCTTCTTGTTGCTGCTGTATCACCCTGGCCCGGAATAAAATTTGGACAAAACAAAAAACATTGGATCATATCATTGGTCGGTTGGATAGTTTTGCTTACTATACCCAACATTTTGATAATGGTACTCCAGGATCATTTGCCTGTAATGCTCTCAGGTGAAACATTTGTTTTTTCAGTAAGAACAATCACCACATGTGGTGTCTTGTTTCTTTTTGCAACCGCCGTTTTTTTGTTGTTACGCTATTACGCCCGCACACGCGACAACCTTGCAGGATTTATTGCCATGGGAGGGTCATTAATGATCTTTGTCATTATCGAACAATTAATGTTTAATCAGCGCTATGCTGTTATGTGGTATGCAAGCCGATTGATTGGAATGGCTACTTTCCTGATCATAATGTTCGGGTTACTTCGCGAATACATATTGATGTATAAAAAGGAAAGAGAAAAAAGGCAGCAATTATTAGAATCCGAAAGAAAAATTAATGAACTGCTTACAAGTATTACCGACAGCTTTTATATCCTCGACAACAACTGGATTGTTACACAGGCCAACGACAATGCTCTGGCATATTTTGAGATAAAGCGTGAAAATTTCATTGGAAAAAACTATTGGGACGTTCTTCCAATAACCAAAGGAACTTTCATTGAGGAAAATTTTCGTAAAGCTGTAAACGAAAACATCACTATTAGTTTCGAGTTCCATTCAATGCTCAAAGATGCATGGGCGGAGATGCATCTGTATCCATCGAATGATGGGTTGTCGGTGAATTTTCGCGACATTACGATCAGAAAACAAGCTGAGGAAAGACTGAAAGAAAGTGAACAGTTGAAATCGGAATTGCTCGAAAAGATGAACCAGACACAGCAAATTGCCAAGATCGGAAGCTGGGATTGGAATTCGCAAACCCAAAAAGTCTGGTGGTCCTTTGAAACACCGTATCTTTGAAAAAACACCTGAAAATTACATTCCCGGAATTGAAGAAAATGCCGGTTTTATCCACCCTGATGATAAAGAACTTTACATCAAAGAATTTGAAAATAGTATTCAAACTGGTAAGCCTTTGGATTTCGATCTCAGGTTGGTTCTTGACAATGGAAAACTTAAGCATTGTAATGCCAAAGGGAATATTGTGTATTCGGATGATGGCAAGCCCCTGCGTTTTATTGGAACATTTATGGACATTACGGAACGCAAAAGGATTGAGAAAGATCTGGAGGAATCGGAAAAAAAATACAGGGAACTGGTTAAATACGCACCATCGGGAATTTATGAGATTGATTTCAGAACTCAGAAAATGACTACAATTAATGATGCAATGACCATATTAACGGGCTACTCAAAAGAAGAATTACTTTCAATGAATGTTTTTGATCTGCTGGACGACGAAAGCAAACTTGCTTTTCAGCAAAGGGTAATCAAAACCAACAGAGGAGATAAATTGAGTGAGAATATGGAATATAAAGCCATTACAAAGGACGGGCATGTTATTGATATTCTTCTTACCATGAAATTCAAAATGGATGAAAATGGCAAAGCAATTGGTGCAATGGTTGTGGGACACGATATAACCGAAAGAAAACAATCAGAAGAAAAACTCCGTCAAAACGAAGAGCGTTTCCGCACTTCGGTTGAGTCTTTTTCCGATGGCTTTGTAATTTGTTCGGCAATCAGAAATGAAAAATGTGAGATTGTTGATTTCCGTTATGAATATATTAATGAAGCAGCTGTGAGAATAAAGTTAAATAATTTTTCCAGGGCAGATCATTTTGGAAAAACATTACTTGAAATAACTCCTTCTTTTCAGAACTCCCGACTGTTTGCAGATTATACCCGAATTACAATTGAAGGTGGTTCGGTGGAGCGTGATTCAGTAACCTTTAAAGAAATTTATGGCAGAGACGATGTGGATGATCGTAGTTTCTATTTTCGTATAACCAGGCTTGGCGACGGTGTTGTGGTTGTATGGCGCGAAATTACTGAAAGGAAAAAATTTGAACTTGAATTGGAAAATAAAAATGCTGAGCTTATTGAGATCAACGCAACCAAGGACAAATTTTTCAAGATCATTGCTCACGATATGAAAAACCCATTTATCAGTCTCATCGGAGCATCAGAACTGCTTTATGAAAATGCAGCAAAATATAATCCTTCGAAAATTTCAACATTAACCAGGGTGATCAATGAGTCGGCAAAGAGTGGTTTTGATATGCTTCTGAATATGCTCGAATGGTCGCAATCACAAGCAGGAAGCATAAAGTTCCAGCCCGAAAAAATAAATTTACTCGACCTCATCAACAGGGAGCATCAAAGTCTTTACGAATTTGCATTCAACAAGGATATCATACTCAACTATGATATCCCTGCCGGTCTGATGGTCTATGCCGACAAGAATATGCTCAATAGCATCCTGCGCAACCTGATCAACAATGCATTGAAATTTACACCAAAGGGAGGAAAAGTTATCGTTAGTTCTAAACAGGAAAACGGCTCAGTGGTTATCCTTGTGAATGACAACGGGACTGGTATAAATCAATGCGATTTCGATAAACTTTTCAGGCATGATATGAAATTCAGTAACCCCGGAACTGAACACGAAAACGGTACAGGATTGGGACTTCTGATATGCAAAGAATTTGTTGAAAAACATGGCGGGAAAATTTGGGTCGAAAGCGAAGTGGAAAAAGGAAGCAAGTTCTATTTCAGCCTGAAGAATATTGAAAGTTGAAAAGTTTGAGGTTTGTCATTTGTGTTTATTCAAGGCTGTACAAATTCCTTTTATCAATTTCCGACCCAATTTTCTATTTCAAATTATTTAGCCGTCTTTTCATTGATTATCAGCAATGATACCAGAACCTTTACAGCTTAGAATAGCGGAAAATAAATTAAAATGGGGGAATCTAAATTAGAATAGCGGAAAATTAATAAGATTGACGGAAAGATAATAAGAAAGGTGGAAAACCGCCACAAACGTCAGTATCTAAATAAAATTGGCGGAAAATTAAAAATAAAGAAAAAGAATTAGAAACCTGATCGAAATCAACACCTAATTTCTTTTTTTACTGCAGGCCTTTCACTTTTTTGAAGCTCCATTGGTCTTATCTTATGTTGCTTTTTTAGCTTGTTCAAATAGTCATCAGCCAATTCCTTTTCCAGCATTTGCCAGATTTTAGCAGGAGTAACACTTGTATTGTTTTTTTTCATTTCCGCAACAATTCGTTTTAATAAATTTGATGAATAATTTAATTGAATAAATTTCTGTTCTTAGACCTACCTTTAAGTGTAGTGTGAACGTAGTCAACGAGAACACCCACAGTCGGGAACATTGTTAGTCTGTTGTCGGGTATCCTGATATTAAATTCGTCTTCTGCATCAACTATTATTTCAATGCTGTCCAGTGAATCGAAACCTACACTTTCGAAAGTTGAATCGAGTGATATTTGCCCAGTGGGATCACCAATTTTGTTATTTATTTTCGAGATTATTTTTTTAGTAATTTCTTCTTTTGTCATATACCATGATAATTTAATGGCTTGTTATTCGACATTACAAATTGTTCAGAGCCATGCTGCATTCAGCATGAGATAAAAGGTTATTGGTTTAGAATGCAGTTTATTATTTTGTTGGATTTAGCTTTTTCGTTCACACCTTCACCAAATATAATATTCAGGTTGATTAACAACAATTAACCACAAGCAATCAACCTTCACAGAAAAACTGTGAACTCAAACCAATGACCCAATAAAATAAAAACTGAAAAATTTACTGCATTATTCTTTTGCAGTAAAAATAAATTTTAGATCAGACTGAAGGAGTGATCATAAATAGGTGATGATTTCTTTACCCAATGAATAATTTTGGATTTAAGATCATTCACACTATTTGACTTTGTAAGATAATTATCAGCGCCACTCAGGTAACTCAACACTTTGTCTTCATGTGAATCGAATTCTGAACAAATAAGTACTCTTGCATTGTTCCTGGTCTGCTTTATTTTTTTACAAAGTTCAAAACTATCTATTCCCGGCAAAAAACTATCGAGTACAACAGCGTCGTAGCTTTTATCTTCAGCCATCTTTTCGCCCGATCTTCCATCAATGGCAACATCAATTTCGTATTTATTTTCTTCCATATCCTTTTTGATGGATTCGGCAACTTTGTTATTATTATCAATTAACAGCACTTTCATAAATTTGGTTTTTTTTCAGGTAACTAAAATTATTTTAAAAATTCTGTTTTCTATTACAGCATTTTTCGACAGAATTTCACAGCGCAAAATTATCCCTATAATCCCTGAACGCACATTAAAAAGAGATTAAGAAGACATTAAGATTGCATAAAGATGTTAACGGTCATTTTATTGGTATTGAAAACTTATTTTCGTTGAAATTCTAATAAAGCATTGGTTTATAGCAAACACTAATTGAAAAATTTTGAATTCCGACAGCACATTCATAAAATCTTAATCAGACATTAATTCTTTCTTAATAAACAAACCCTGGAGATCGCATATTTTTGCTTGTTTTACATTCAACTTTTAAAACCATATAATGCTTGAGTTCTAAAAAAGTTACAGCGCCTCACAATTAAATTCAAATTGTTGTGGAGCTGATGTCAAACAGACAAATTGAAACGAAAAACGTTTAATCAAAGATTGAAGAAACAACAAATATTAATCACATAAAATGAATACCCAAACTCTTGAAATCAAAACAGCGCTGCAAATACTGAAACCCGTACACGAAGTCTTTGAAGCCATAGTAGATCCTGCCAAAATGACCAACTATTTCATCTCAAAAAGCAGTGGACGCATGGAAACCGGAAAGAAGCTGATCTGGCAGTTCCCCGAATTCGAATCGGAATTTCCTATTCGCGTTGGCAGGGTTGAAGATGATAAATACATTTCCTATTACTGGAACATAGATAGTGATGAACTTTTGGTTGAAATTAAACTCACCCCGAAAAATAATGCTGCAACCATCGTTACAGTTACAGAAAAAAGTAAAAACAATGATGAAGCCGGCATAAAATGGCTTACCGGAAATACTGAAGGATGGGCAAATTTTCTGGCCTGCCTCAAAGCATTTCTCGAATATGGAATTAATTTGAGAAAAGGCGCTTTTGATTTTTTGAATAAAAACTAAACAAATGCTGAACAAGGCCTCTATTCTGTATGTCTCATTCAGAATTCTGAACCTGCATTATTGAATTTTTAATTTTCAGAAAAACAATAAATAATTGAATGATCATGGAACCCAAAAAAGATCTTAAAAGCCGCGTTCTTGGAACAACAAACGTGAAAGGAACCATATTGATAAGACTGGTAGTAGGTCTTATTTTCTTTACTGAAGGCATACAAAAATATTTATTTCCCGAACTGCTGGGCACAGGAAGATTCATGAAGATCGGTTTCAGTGACCCTTCTTTCTGGGCTTATTTCACCGGAACTTTTGAAATTATTTGCGGAGCATTTATCATTCTTGGTTTGCTCACAAGGCTTGCATCTATCCCCCCTTTCATCATTATGATGGTAGCTTTCGTAACTACCAAATGGCCGATACTTATGGAGAAAGGTATATGGCCAATGATGCATGAATACCGTGTGGATTTTGCAATGACCCTGCTCCTGCTCTACCTGATGATCTATGGGGCCGGAAAATGGTCGGTTGATTCGGAAATAAGCAAGGCGCCCAAAGCATGATCTATGGCTGTATTGAAAAAAATATCTATTGTTCTTTCGGGCTTAATTATTTTAATTTCTGCTGAGATCAGCATTGGCGGACCGCCCTTCCTGACTGACGATCCCGAGCCTGTTGATCTTAAACATTGGGAGTTTTACATCTCTTCAATAAACATTTTTCAGCAAGGCGATCAATCAGGAACTGCTCCGCATATTGAAATGAATTATGGTATCATCAGGGATGTTCAGGTTCATGTTCTATTGCCTTTAAATTATAACCACATTTCAGGACGAAATATTACTTTCGGTTACGCATATTCTGAAATAGGCTTGAAATATCGCTTTATGAAGGAGACGGCTAATCGTCCTCAAATTGGAACCTTCCCAATCATAGAGATCCCAACAATAAAAAACAATGAATTTGGCAATGGCAAAACGCAGGTTTTTCTCCCTATATGGATTCAAAAATCATGGAATAAAATCACTACATACGGTGGCGCCGGTTATTGGATAAATCCTGGAACAGGTAATAGAAACTGGGTGTTTGCAGGATGGGAATTGCAGTATGATTTTTCGGAAAAAGTGACATTGGGTGGCGAACTTTATTATCACTCTTCCGATGCAATAGGATCATTATCGGCGACAGCTTTTAACCTCGGCGGATCTATTAATCTCACCAAAAAATTTCACATAATCTTTTCAGCCGGTCACAGCTTATTAAATAAAAGCTTTACAAGTGCGTATTTTGGTTTGTTGTGGACTATTTGATTTAATAAAATCAGCCCAACCATATTAGTAATGACGCATTTGAAGTGAAGCTGCCACAATTGTTTTTATTTACTAAACAATTTAATGTTTTTTTAACCATCTCTTAATTTACTTTTAATTACGTTTCTCCTTTACGTAATGATCTTTGCAGAGATTAAAACTAATCAAAAACAGATGAAATTTTCTTAAACTCTACATACAATGAAAACAAAAATTTTGAAAATCGGTAAAGCTCTGATGATCCTTTTGGGGATTATACCCACATTAACATTTTCGCAAAAACCAAAAACATGGGAATGGGCTGATAATATCCTTGGGACAAATAAGGATTATTCATACTCGCTTGTCACCGATAATGATGGAAACTCTTACGTTGCGGGCAGTTTCTCCGACACTTTGAAAGTGGGAAATCTTACACTCATCAGCAAGGGATCGTTTGATATTTATTTATTGAAATACGACTCAAAAGGTACTTTGCTTTGGGCCAAACAATCAGGCGGAACGGATTATGACGAGGCTTATGGCGTCGCATTCGATCCAGAAGGAAATGTTTTCCTCACGGGCTATTTTTCCGGATCTGCAAATTTATCAGGAGTGCAGGTGAAAAGTAAAGGCGACAGAGATTTCTTTATCACCAAATATACAAAGACAGGCTCAGTAGCATGGGCAAAACAAGGCGATGGTACTGTAGGAGATTATGCTACCGCTGTTGCAACTGATTTAAACGGAAATGTTTTTATCACCGGTCTTTTTAAAGGCACTTTGTCGTTCGGAGGAACAGATTATGTTGCCAAAGGAGGTAAAGATATTTTTCTTGCTAAATACAGTAGTAGCGGTGATTTTAAATGGGTACGTACAGGTGGTGGGAATAAACTTGACGAATCAATTGCAATAATGACTGATAAAAATGGCAATTGCTATGTGACCGGCGATTTTGAAGGAACTGCAGAATTTAACAAGAAAATTGCTTTGAGCGTTGGAAGCAAAGATGTTTTTCTTGTAAAATATGACAGCGATGGCGACATTGAATGGCTGAAGCGTGGCGGAAGCGTCAATGGCAATGCACACGCATCGGGCATTGATATTGATGACTCCGCCAATGTTTATATTGCCGGTTATTTTTCGGGAACCGCTCATTTTGGAAAAGCTGAGTTGACTAATTCAGGATCCGACGCAGTTTTTTTGGTGAAATATAACTCCGAAGGCGATGCAAAATGGGCCATTCAGACTGCCGGGAAAGGCAATGAACACGCCAGCGCAATTAAGATTGACAGCAAAAAAAATATCTATGTCGCAGGCGAATATGACCTTGATTTTGCTTTTGGCGAAGCAAATATTAAAAACATCGGGAACTGGGATATTTTTATTTTGAAATACAATACCAGTGGCGAAATGCTGGATGTTACCCAGATTGGTGGCACTGGTTATGATAAAGCCTACGATATTGGACTCGATGGTCAGTCAAATGTTTATATTACCGGGTATTTTAGCAAAGCAATTATCATTGGCAATACACATCTAACATCAACTGACCCGGATGATAGTTTTTTAGCAAAGCTTAAAGGATTTTAATTTAACAGAATCTTAACCCCTTCTTAATCACTTTTTAATTTGGGGTTGGCATTGGGACAGTATTTTTGAAGCTCAATAATTTGTCTGAAATCATGAAGTTATTGAAGTGATAATACCAGAGAAACGTCCATTCCAGGGTAATTATGAATTGGAAAAAAATTAATTTTTAAAAGCAAACAGATAATTAAATAACAACAAAAGAAAAACCATGAAAATTCTATTAATTGAAGACAACTGTGAATTGACAACAATTCTGAAACTTGGACTGGAAGAAAATAATTTTAAAGTTGAAATTGCCAACGACGGATATACCGGCAAGAAACTCGCACTGAAAAACGAATATGATCTGATCATATTGGACGTGATGCTGCCTGGAATTGACGGATTCGAAGTGTGCAAAAAGATCAGGAATAAGGTTGTTACACCAATTCTCATTATTACTTCTCTCAATATGATCGAAGACAGAGTAGCAGGGTTCAATAGCGGGGCGGATGATTATATGGTAAAACCATTCACTGTTAGCGAACTTATGTCGAGAATAAGAACTTTAAATATCAATTAAAATTCAAAACAGGTCTCAAAAAACAATCAAAAACAAATAAAATGAAAAACATTCTGGTGGCAGTAGACTTCGAAGAAAAAACCAAAAGACTACTGGTCAATGCAAGACAAATTGCCGAGAAATTCGGGGCGAAAATATGGATCATCCATATTGCCGAACACAGATCCGAATATTTTGGCCCGACCGACACTTATCAATATGGTGTTCAGTATGTGAATTTGCGACATTCAATAGCAGAAGAACTCAGGAAGGAACACAAGTTGGTGCAGGATTATGCAAACGAATTAATAAAAGAAGGCATTGAATCCGAAGGCTTGCTCATTGAAGGTCCTACTACGAAATTAATTCTTGACGAGGCCCTGAAATTGAAAATTGACCTCATCATTATTGGGTCTCACAAACACAGTTTCCTTTACAACGCACTGATAGTTTCAACGTCTGATTCAATAATCAGAAAATCACAAATTCCTTTGCTTGTTATACCAATTTAGCATCCGTGGATAATGTCAGATATCTTTCTCTTGTTGCTGATTAAATCAACAATCTCTGAATAATTAACTGACCTCACGTAAACTTAAAAATTGAAGCAACGGACATAATGAACAACCATCAACCATGAAAACCTGTTTGAAAGCAGTTGCGGGTACAAGGAAAAATTGTCACATCACCATTAAAACCTTAATCGCCCTTTAATGTTTTATTAATTGATTATTAACTTAACCGTCAAAAAACATAAATAATTTTGGACACTCAATAATTTCACCAAAACAGTGTAGAATTAATTACTTAAAATCTAAAAAAAATGAAAATAAATTTACCAGCTCTTCCCTATGCCGCACATGCATTGGAGCCTTACATTTCCGAAAGAACCGTTGATGCCCATCAAAGGGATTATCTTAAAACCTATGTTACAAAACTCAAAGATCTTGTTCAGGGGACAAAGTTTGCAAATGCTGACCTCGACACCATGATCATCAAAGCTGATGGTCTCATATTATACAATGCTGCCCAGATCTGGAACCACACTTTTTATTTCTCTGGCATCAATAAAAGGAAGGAATATAAACTCGATGGAAATTTCATTGAAGCATTGCGTCATAAATTTGGCTCACTGAACGGCTTCAGAGATGCGATCATTAATAAAGCAGTAACCATGTTTGGTTCGGGTTGGATATGGCTTATCATTGATGAGAAAGGAAAGCTCGAGCTGATACAGGAAATTGATGCTGAAAGCCCGCTGCGCAAAGGGATGAAACCTTTACTCGCAATTGACCTTTGTGAGCATGCCTATTACCTGGATTACCCAAACAGAAGAATAGATTATATCAATTCATTCCTAAAACTTCTGGACTGGGAAATAATTGAGAAAAGATACAACCAGTACAACGTAAAAAAAGGCGCTAAGAAAGAATACGCCCATGCTGTTTGATACGGTTATCAGAAAAAATATTTGTGAATTTTTATCAGCTACGAATTAAAGGTAAAATGTAAGATCAGGAAAGTTAAACTAAACAAAATTATTAAGCCATGACAACTATTATTAGTTCATTAAAGGTGAAGAATTATGCAGAGTTTAAGAAATCATTTATCACACATGAGCAGGAAAGGATATCATCGGGCATCAAAGTAATTGGGGTTTACAAATCAACGGAAGATGAAAACCAGGTCACAATTATTTCCGAAGCAACTAATGACAAGGTTGCTCAGGATTTTCTGACCAACCCCAATTCTGCAGCAGCAATGAAAATGTTTGGACTTATAACCTATCCTGATTCAAAATAATATTGTCGAAGAACAAATAAAAAAGAGGCTGTCTTTCTAAGGCAGCCTCTTTTTATTTGATTGAAAAATCAATCGGGATTATCTTGTTTTTACAAGTTTATCATTAAATATTTTTTCAGATGTTTTCACTGAATAAAAGTAAGTGCCACTTGCCAATGAGGCTCCGGTAAAATTAAAATAAGTTTGTCCGGGACCAATGGCCTTAACTTCGGAATAAACCAACTGCCCAAGGCTCGAATAAACATTCAAAGTAGCAATGTCAGTCTTAACTCCATTAATGCCTATCTGTGTATAATCCTGATAAGGATTGGGGAAACTATTGATAAGCTTTGTTGAACCGGCGGCGTTATTTTGAACATCCGTAGCTGTTACAACAACTAAAGGAAGAGAGAAAGCTTTAGTATTAGTGGCAGTGTAAGGGAATCCAAATACTGACACATTCGCATTGACATAAATGATTACAGAATCAATTCCTGCGGCTGTAGGGGTACCTGTAATTGTAGCGCATTGCCATGTCATAGGACTCCATTGTGGCCATGTGGTGGGAACGCTTCCAGTGTTGTCAATAATAGACCATGTGTTTCCACTCAGGTGATTTTGAAGTGCATTGAATTGTATCCAGTTGACAGGATAGGTGGAGGCCGTGTCAGGGACACCAATTGTAATTGACATTACATAAGGAACGCCAACAGTTGCTGTGTCAAGAGCAGCAGGAAGCAAAATACCTAATGTTGGAACAGTGGTGTAACCTGTATGACTTGGTGTACAGGTTTGTTGAGCATAGGTATTACTGAAAATACCTGCAATCATAATGATGGTAAACAAAGTAAAAATTTTTTTCATACGCTTTCGTTTTAAGATTGATTTTTTATTTGAAAGCAAAAATACTGTATTACTTTAAGACAATGTGTTAAAAAAATAAAAAACATTAACCCTTCTCTCTAAATGTTACTTTCTTTGATTGTATAAACTTCCGTGTTTTCAAATTGAAAATATAGCATTATCTTTACGGCTTTACAAAAAGACAGCAACGCAACAGGTAATGCAAAAACATCAGTGAAAAGGTGCATTTTCATATTATTTTTCAGTCTGTCATTAATAGCAGTATACAACTGCCGGGCACAGAAAGCTGCGAAAACTGTTACTGACACTTTTTACTTCAACGGGCAGGTTTCCATGTGGAGTAACTATAATCAGAATAACACACTGCCACTGACTATGGGTGGTCGTTACATTCCTTTGTTGCATTTCAGTCTGAGGTTTCCACATCAAAAGCTGCTGGATTTTGAAGGTTCTGCCAGCATTTTCGGAACTTATTCCACTCATCCTTTCAACGCCTCAGCGCAGGATGGAAGCATCACACCTTACAGAGCCTGGGCAAGATTCTCAACAAAACAATTAGAAATAAGACTTGGCTTGCAAAAGATCAATTTCGGTTCGGCTACCCTGCTTCGTCCACTGATGTGGTTTGATCAGTTGGACCCGCGCGATCCTTTGCAACTCACCAATGGCGTTTGGGGGCTTTTGAGTCGTTATTATTTTTTAAACAATGCCAACATCTGGCTGTGGTGCTTGTATGGCAACGACAAAACCCGTCCGTGGGATATTGGCAAATCAAATAAAAACATTCCCGAAGTTGGCGGACATTTTCAACATCCCATCCCTGCAGGTGAAGTAGCTTTATCCTATCATCATCGCAATGTTGACACCCGTGATCTGGTAAACAATGTTCCTGCTTTTACCAAAATCCCTGAAAACAGAATTGGAATTGACGGCAAATGGGATCTGGGCGTTGGTCTTTGGTTCGAAGGCTCATGGGTAAACAAAAGTACTGACATTGGCACCCTCACCAACCAGGAAATAATGAATGTTGGCGCCGACAATACTTTTAAAATTGGAAAAGGACTCACCACAACGCTTGAAAATTTGTTTGTGGCAAGCGACTAAAAGGCATTTACATTTAGCAACAACATTGTGTTTTCAGGATTGTCCATGTCCTACCCTATGGGGATCATTGACAAACTGAACGGCATAGTTTATTACGACTGGAAGAACAAGGCCACGTATAATTTTTTGAACTGGAACCACGACTTCAAATATATTTCTCTCTACCTGATGGGCTATTGGAATCCAAAAAATTTCCTTTTGCCACAACAGGGAAACATGGGGAACTCATACACCGGTCAGGGAATTCAGCTAATGTTGGTTTATAATTATTAATAAATAAAAATATGGAAAACAATCCGATCATCACGATCACCGATCTCAGCAAGCGCTACAAAGTGGGCAATGGCGAGTTTCTGGCTTTGAAAAACATCAATCTCACATTTGCCGAAGGCGAGTTTTCAGGCATAGTAGGACCAAGCGGTTCGGGCAAAACAACTCTCCTGAACATCATTGGTTCACTCGACACACCATCTGATGGGGATGCTATTGTCATTGGGAAATCAATCAGGTCACTTACGCATAAACAGGCTGCAAT
>CAISZK010000282.1 GCA_903889915.1 uncultured Bacteroidota bacterium | reverse complement strand
GGCACAATAAAAATATGTTTAATGAACTAATAGATGATTCTCTTAAAGAAGACAAGTGTTTCATTTACATGAAACCCAAGAAAGGTGTGGAGGCTGAAATATGTGTTTAAATACTCCACTACCATCATCTAAGGAATTCCGAATATCATTAAGAGGAGATGAGGATTTTTTAGGAGGAGGACTTAGGATGTTAAGATATAGCGGAGTGAGTAGAAGAGAATGTGAGAATAAAGAAGTCAGTGAATATAAGCAAGAAAATAGATAATAGTTTGGAGGAGTTGAACCATAAACCTTAAACATTTCAAACACTTCAAACCTTTCAAACTCCTTATAGTTTTCAAACTTTTTTCCACCTCTCCCTCCCCCCTTTCTCTAAATTCTTTATCTTTGGCAACCAATCGCTGAACCATGATCTGCTTTCCAAATTGCAAAATAAACCTCGGGCTTTACATAACCGAAAAAAGACCTGACAGCTATCACAACATCGAAACCCTGTTCTATCCGGTTCCCCTGTGCGATGTGCTTGAAATAAACGAAGGCAACAAAAATGAATTTACAGTCACAGGCATTGATATTCCTGGCGGATATGAGTCGAATCTTGTTATCAAAGCCTACGAAATTCTGAGAGCGAAATTCAAACTTCCTTTCATAAGAGTTCATTTGCATAAAGTGATCCCTACAGGTGCCGGTCTTGGTGGCGGTTCATCCAATGCTGCTTTTATGATAAAGCTGCTTGACGAATTTTTTTCACTGAATCTTTCAAAGGAACAGATGCAGGATGTGGCGGGGCTTCTTGGAAGCGATTGTAGTTTTTTTATTGAAAACAAGCCGGTCTTTGCAACGAATAAAGGGGATGTGTTCGAAAATGTTGACCTGGATCTGGGCGCTTACTCGCTGCTCCTCGTCAAGCCTGATGTGCATATTTCAACACCCTATGCATACTCACTTGCACAACCCCATAAGGCCTCTTTTAATTTAAAAAATATTGACATTCTCAAAATTAATGAATGGAAAGCGAATATTGAAAATGATTTTGAAAAGCCAGTTTTTGCACTACATCCTGAACTGAAACTCATCAAAGAAAAGCTTTACAATATGGGCGCTTTGTATGCCTCAATGAGCGGCAGCGGCTCTGCTATCTACGGGTTATTTAAAGAAGCAGTTGATGTTGAAGGATTGTTTACGGATTGTTTTACCTGGCAGGGAAAATTAAACCAGGGAAAATGAAAAATATTTTGAAAAGTCAAGAGGAAACAGGGAATAGGAGAGTGTGTGCACATTCCCTGCATCAGCTCTTTCAACACTTTTTCTTCAGCCTCCTATTATTCTTCACTCTATCATTGCACGCCCAGACCTATTTTCAGCAGGATGTAAAATACATCATTCATGTCAGTTTGAATGATATGAAAAATGAACTCACTGCCACTGAAAGCATCGCCTACACGAATAACTCGCCCGATGTATTGCCATTTCTGTATTTCCATATCTGGCCGAATGCTTACAGGGATAACAATTCAGCAATGGCTAAGCAGATGCTTGAGAACGGCAGCACCACCTTTTATTTTTCAGATGATGCGTATAAAGGGTATATTGATGATCTGAATTTTAAAGTGAATGATACTTTGATACAATGGAAACCCGACTCTGTCAATGAAGACATTTGTAAACTTATGCTCAACAAACCTCTGAAACCGGGACAAACAATAACCATCACCACTCCCTTTCATGTAAAAATTCCTGATTCACATTTCTCAAGAATGGGCCATGACGGACAATCTTACCAGATATCGCAATGGTTTCCCAAGCCTGCTGTTTACGACCTCAATGGATGGAATGCCATCCCCTATCTTGACCAGGGAGAATTTTATTCTGAATTCGGGACATTCGATGTGTACATTACCCTGCCCGATAATTATGTCGTTGCTGCTACCGGCGACCTTGTTGATGGCGAAAAAGAGCTAGCATGGCTTGAAAATAAAGTTCAGGAAACGATGCTAATAAAGACTTATGATAAAAAGGATCTTGCATTTCCTGCATCATCAAAACAGACCAAGACACTGCACTATCACCAGGAAAAAGTTCATGATTTTGCATGGTTTTCTGACAAGCGTTATCATGTAGTGAAAAGCGAAGTGGAGCTTCCTGATTCAAAAAATAAAGTGACTACATGGGCGATGTTCACCAACCGCAATGCGTATGTATGGAAGAATGGAGCCAGGTATGTGAAAAATGCCATCTATTATTATTCAAAATGGATAGGTGAATATCCCTACAAACTGGCTACAGCCGTTGAAGGAGCCTTGTCTGCCGGCGGTGGAATGGAATATCCGAATGTTACTGTGATCAGTGAAGAAGGTGATTCTGTTGCACTGGAAACAGTGGTTGTGCACGAGGTGGGCCATAACTGGTTTTATGGTTTGCTTGGCAGTAATGAACGCAAACATCCCTGGATGGATGAGGGGATAAACTCATTCTATGAGTACCGCTACCTTCAGCTTAAACATCCGGGAAGCTCAATGTATCTGGAGAAAGCTGCAAAATTAATTCATTTGCCTGCAAACTCAGACCGTGTTGAAAGGTATTTGCTTTACGGAATAGCTGCTCACCTCAACAATGATCAGCCAATGGAACTTGCTGCTGACAAATACACTGCTACCAACTACGGTGGAATTGTTTATCAAAAGTCGGCGCTGGTGATGGCATTCCTTAAGGATTATCTGGGTGAAGAAGTTTTTGATAAAGCCATGCATACCTATTTTAATCAATGGGAATACAAGCATCCTCAGCCTGCCGATCTGAGAGCCATTATGGAGTCTTCTTCAGGGAAAAAACTTGGATGGTTCTTTGATGATATGCTGGGCACCACAAAGAAAATTGATTATAAGATCTGCAAAGCAACAAGAATGAATGATGCCGCAAATGGTGCATATAAAGGCACTATTGTAACAGTGAAAAACATAGGCGAAATACTTGCTCCGTTTGAGGTCAGCGCTTACAAAAATGATTCATTGCTTGGCAGCAAATGGTTCGCGGGTTTTAAAGGAAAACAATGCGTGGAGGTTGACTTTCCCGACTGTGATGTGCTTCGCATCAATAGCGAAAACAACTGTCCTGAATACAACATCAAAAATAATTTTATCAGAACAAAAGGGATACTCCGGAAAAGCAAACCGATAAAGATTCAACTACTGCCGGGCATTGACGATCCTGTGAAATCGCAAATAAGCGTCACTCCGGTGCTGGGATATAATTACTACAATGGTGTGATGCCGGGAATTGCCATTTATAACAACCTTGTCCCGCAAAAAAAGTTTTCCTATTTCCTCATGCCTATGTATGGAACACACGATAATTCCCCTGCAGGCTTTGGAAGAGCCGGATTCACTTTTCTTCCCTGTTGTAAAAATATCCAATTGATATGGATAGGAGCGTCTATGTCGCAGTTTGCTTATGCTGTCAGTCCGCTGGATTTAAACTTCACAAAGATTGTTCCTGAAATTCTTTTCAGGTTGAAGAATAAAAACCCGCGTAGCACTTTGGTCTCAGAGTTTCGTTTCAGAAATTTTAATATCAGAAAAGATATTCTGGCCTATACGATGGTGGACGATAGTAGCGGCTACAAGCCTACGAGGACATCACTTACATATTATGTAAATCAGTTGACATTTATGCTGGCTGAGAAAAGAAAGATCAATCCTTACAGTTTTTCCATTGTTGCTGAGCAGGGCAATAAATTCCTGAAAGCTTCCGCAGAAGGGTTGTATAAACTTACTTACAACAGGAGAAACAAGTACCTTGATGTGCGGGCCTTTTTCGGGGGATTTATTTATCAGAATGCTTCAGAAATCAAAAGCAACCTTGATTTTCGTTACAGAATAGGCAGCATGAATGGTTCTAATGATTACCTTTTCGACCATTATTTCATTGGCAGAAGTGAAGGCAGTGGATTGTTGTCAAAGCAATTTTGCGAAACTGATGGTGGCTTCAAAACCATCACCTATCTTGGCGAAACATGGAAATGGCTTGGTGCAATTAATATCAAAAGCACTATTCCGGGCAGGATCCCAATTAAATTGTTTGCCGACATCGGAACTTATGAAGGAGCTGGCCTGGCGGGTACAAATACTTTTGTTTATGATGCGGGATTAGATTTGTCAATAATTAGTAATATATTTGAAGTTTATTTACCGCTGGCAATTTCCGGTGACATCAGGAAAACCAATAAACTGAGTGGCATCACTCACTGGCAGGAAAATATACGTTTCACACTTAATTTGGAAAAGATTGACCCGTTTAAGTTGTTAAGAGAGATACGATAAAGTCATTAGTCATTGATGGTCATTAATAGTCATTGAGAAAAAAACATGGTAGGCAGCATCATCATTGAACATTAAACCTTGAACCTTAAACATTGAGATCAACCCGAAACTTGAAACTTGAAACTAGAAACTTTTATGGAGAACGCAGAACGAAATAAAATATACTTTGCTTCCGATAGTCATCTGGGAGTGCCGGATTATGAAAGCAGTCTTGAACGTGAAAAGATCTTCGTAAAATGGCTCGATTCCATCAAAGATGATGCGGCGGAGCTTTATCTGTTGGGCGACATTTTCGATTTCTGGTTTGAGTACCGCCATGCTGTTCCCAAAGGTTTTGCCAGGCTGTTGGGAAAGCTTGCCGAGCTGAGCGATGCGGGAATAAAGATAAGTTTCTTCACAGGTAACCACGACATGTGGATGTTTGGTTACCTCACAAAGGAAATGAATGTACAGATCTATCGTGCACCGGTAGAGAGGACGATGAACGGAAAGAAATTTTTCATTGGTCATGGTGATGGCATTGGCCCTGACGACCATGGTTACAAGTTCATAAAAAAAGTGTTCTCAAATAAAGTCTGTCAATGGCTTTTTGCATGTCTGCATCCCAATTTTGGCCTTGGACTGGCAAGGTATTTATCAAGAAAAAGCAGGGTGGCGAATGGCAAGACTGACGAGATTTTTCTTGGTGAAGAAAAAGAGCGCCTCATACAATTCATTAAAGAGAATGAGAAAACCAAACACTTCGATTATTATATCTTCGGACACCGCCACCTTCCCCTTGACCTCGAAATCGGCAACACCCGTTATCTAAACCTTGGTGACTGGGTGGTTCATTTTTCTTATGCAGTGTGGGATGGTGAGAAAGTGGAGTTGAAGAAAGTACAGAAGTGAAAATGTGTTTTCAAATGCTGCGAAATAAATCCCAGGATTCAATTCCTAAATTCCATATTCCAAATCAGAAATAACCATCTACGACTAATGACTATGGTTTCAAAACTATTCACCACCCATAAAAGATACCTGATTTTATGGGTAGTTCTTTGTTCCTGCATTGGTTTTATTCCTCTTTTCAGAAATGGATTTATTGTTTGGGACGATTTGGATTACATCCTAAACAACCCTTTGATAAAAACCCTTTCATTCAAACATCTGCTGCACATTTTTTCGGATAATTTTCTTGGCAATTACCATCCTTTTACCCTGCTTTCATTTTCCTTCGATTATCTTTTGTTCGGAGCCAACCCCACAGGCTATCATCTGCATAATTTGTTGTTGCATCTTGTAAACAGCTTTCTGCTTTATCATCTGCTTTACCGCCTTTTCAACAGGAAGATGCTGGCTTTTCTGACAGCGTTGTTATTCTTCATTCACCCCATGCATGTTGAATCCATTGCCTGGGCATCAGAAAGAAAGGATCTGCTCTATTCACTCTACTACTTACTATCATTGATTTTTTATGTGCAATACAGAAAAACAAACCGTTTCAAACATCTTGTATTTTCATTGTTCTTTTTCATTTTTTCTCTTTTATCAAAAGGGCAGGCAGTGAGTTTGTTTTTTGTGATACTTCTCATTGATTATTATTTGCATTATCCCGGTTCAAAGAAGCGTTTGATCATTGAGAAAATCCCTTACCTCATTTTATCATTACTGTTTGGCATCATTGCGATCAATGCACAGACCCACGAAGGCGAGATCAACACCTGGGTTCATTTTTCTTTTTTCGAACGGGTAACACTCGCGGCATACTCCTTCAGTAGTTATATTTTTAAGTTGCTGATCCCTTTCAAACTTTCGGCATTACATCCTTACCCGCATAAAATAAACAACGTGCTTCCCCTGTTTTATTATGCATTTCATCTGGTCACCATTGCAACCGTTGTTCTCCTCGTATATCTGGTAAAAACCCGCAAAAGAAAATATGTTTTTGCCATCCTGTTTTTTATCGTCAATCTTATTTTTGTGCTGCAACTCATCCCTGTCGGCGATGCCATTATCTCCGAAAGATATTCTTACCTCTCCTCCATCGGGTTATTTTTGATCATTACCTTTTTCCTCGAAAAATATTTTGTCAGTGCGGGCAGTCTGTTTCCTAAAATAATGATCGCCGCCATAGTTCTGTACTTCTCCTTTATGGTGGTCATTACCTACAATCGCATGAGTGTTTGGAAAAGCAGCCTCATTTTGTTTAACGACATCCTTGAAAAATATCCTGATTCCGAGATTGCCCTTAACAACCGTGCTTCCATCCGCATCAACCGCGGTGAGTTTGATGAAGCCCTGCAGGACCTGAACAAATCCATTTCATTTGACTCCACCTATTTTCAGGCAATTTACAACCGTGCCATCGTTAAAAGGAAAAAGGATGATATGTATGGATCCCTGCTCGACTACAACCGGGTGCTGAGGTTAAATCCCGATTTTGTGGATGCACTCTATAACCGCGGAAATATCAACAAAGATCTGCATAGTTATACTGAGGCCATTTCAGATTATACAAAAGTCATAGCCAAACAGCCCTCATATTGGCAGGCATATAATAACCGCGCCCTCTGTAAAATTGCCATCAAAGATTATCCTTCGGCCATCAAAGATCTGACGATAACCATTGATATCAACCCCGATTGCGCAGCAGCATTCTATCTCCGTGGCCTTGCCGAAGCCCAATCAGGCGATGATGGTTGCGACGATTTCATTACTGCATACAAAAAAGGAAACACCAACGCACAAACGGCGATCATGGAATATTGCAGGTAGGGAGGAATTTGAAAGAAAATTGAATTTCTTAACCTCACCTCAACCTTTACTAAAGGCAAGAGAGCATTCTCATTTCATAGAAAAAGAGGCGAAAAAAGAGACACAGTCATTCCAACATTAGCCGGTTCACGACGATAGTCACCCCATCACCTTCAGGAGAAGGGGCGGGGAATGAGGTAGAACCAGAAACACTTCTAACCTTTCAATCTTTGCGTACTTTTCGTAACACAAAAATGAATTTTGGAAATCATCTCAAACCCGAAACCATAAACCCTTCAATCCTTTTCACACCCTTCAACAATTTATACTTCCATGCACTCTTCAATATACAGAACACGATCTTGTGGAGAGAATCACAAATAACAAACCCTTAAAACTCTTTAAACATTTCAAACTCTTTATTGCTTATCAATGGCGGAGAAATAGAACACTTTATTCGTCATGGTTAAAGTAATTTCAGGATTTGTACCGGTTGAGGCATCTATGATCTCATCATCACTGTACAATTGCCGTGGTGTAAATCCGTGGTTGAATGTAATCTGAACTTTTCTCCACAACGCGAACAATCCGTCCTTAGGTACTTCATCTATTACACTGACAAATGGTTGATTGTTTGGCAAACCCAAATCAGACTGATAGATAAAATTGAATCCGGGATAGAGTTCTATGAAGGATTCTTCCGTTTTAGGATAAATCAATTTAAAACAAGAAAACACGGGAATATATGAAACGAGAGTACCTTCATATTGTGAGGGAAACTCTTTGAAAACTACATTGTGAATTGTTGAATTATAATAGGCCAGCATTGAGCTGTCAGCTATCATACTTTTATCTGCGGCAACAATTTTTGAATAATTATTAGTCCCGTCGTTAGTCAGTTGAATATCAGATTTGCCACATGAATTTGAAAATATCAATAAGACCAGAACGGAAATTGGGATTATATTTTTCATTTTTAATAATTTTAAGTCGTTAATTAGTGTTATTCATTTTATCAGGCGCAACGAATAAAATTTTTTCAAACAGGGCTTATCCTTTATATCCAATTATTATCTGATTGATTAAGATAAATGGACCCTTTTGCCAGGAATCATTTTTATTTACCAAATTGTAAAACATTATCCATTACACTCTTTTTTAACACTATATACAAAGTTACTGCCTAACATAGGCTTTATCATTAAGTGAGCGTTAATAATAGGTAATGGCATGATTAAGGGGGGAGAAAAGGGAATTTTACTTAACCTCACTCCACCCCAACCCAAAAACCGCTTGTCTATGTATACATTTTTTCTTTAATTCAAGCCTTTCATACCCTCCAAACCTTTGCGTTCTCTGCGTCTTTGCACACCTTGCGTAACACAAAATGACTATTCTGTACAGCAAATAATTTTTCCTTTTACAACGCTTTAAAATTTTTATTCTAAATTTGCCTTCATTATAAAAAACACTATCCTGATGAAAAAATTTACAATTCTGGCTTTTATCATTTCCTGTTGCATTTGCAGCATACATGCTCAGGACAACAGCAACAACAACACCGGCAATAACAGCAAACTTGGCGGACTTAAACTTGGCAAAAAAGATGCAATAGTGATGAACTTCTATACAGATATCTGGCAGAAAAATGATTCTTCAATGTCCATAAGGAACTACAGTCCGGGCTTTGATATTTATCTCATGAAAGATATTACTTTCGGCAAAAGCAAGTTTAGTTTTGGTTATGGATTGGGCATTAGTGTTCATAACATGCACAGTGATGCAGTGCCAAAAAATGAAATGAAATGGGACTCGGCAACTTCACAAAATGTTTTCACAGGCAAAACAATTTTTTCAAGGATCCCCGACTATGTAAATAACAATGAGATAAAATACGACAACAATAAATTAACGCTGACCTATATTGAAATTCCTCTTGAACTGAGGTACAAGAAAGAGAATAAAAGAGGAAAGATGTTTAAATTCTCAGTAGGAGGCAAAGCAGGATATTTGCTAAGCAGCTACACGAAATACAAAGGTACCAAATACGAAGGCAGCAGTAGCGATCCTGATGTGGGTGTAGCAAAGATAAAGATCAAAAATTACAACATCAGCAATCTGCAATCACTGAGTTATGGCGTTACGATGAGAGTTGGCTATGGGTTGTGCAATATTTTCGGATACTATTCACTGTCGAAAATTTTCAAAAAAGATAAAGGACCCGAAATGTATCCTATTTCAGTAGGGATAAGCATTACTCCGTTTTGATGTGATCAGGGGGAATTATTTCTGATTTGTGATTTGTGATTTGTGATTTTCGATTGAACATTCTATGTGAAGCCTATGTTCCTTTGTGCCTATGTGGTGAAAAAAATGTCGCGGAAATGCGCCTTTAGCACAAAGTTTAAACTAATTTTTTTGATATAGTTTCATACGCACTCCTCGAGAGACAAAGTGGGAACTTGCAGGTAGATTGATAGAATTTCAAATGGTAAAAAGTCCAAAATTTATTTCAAAAATAGTCACGGATTGACAGCAGTTTGGTAGTAGGACTTAGAGCAGCAAAAAGAAATTCACGGAGTGACGACAGTTTGAAACAAAAACCTTTCAAACTCTTCAAATCCTTTGAAAACTTACCACAATAGACACAGTAGATACATAGGCTTTCACATAGAATAACTTTCAGGATTATCCGCTATTTAAAATCAAAAATGGCTCTATCAAAACTTTTGCAAAGTGGAGAAAACTTTGGAACTGTATGAAGAAATAAACTGTCAAAAGAAAGCCTCAGAGTGACGACATTATAACAAGTGATAAAGTCGAGGATGATATATTGTTCAAAATAATGTTGTACTTACGGCTCTTTTGTTTTCTTCGTATTTGATGTTTACCAATGTACCGTCCGTTGGGACTATATCTTTTCTTAAACCTAAAATTTCATGAAAAAGGCCGGCATCATATACACACAGATCATCACGAATGCTCCAACCCAAAAACCAATATAAACTTCAGCAGGTTTATGAGCACTCAATTTCAGTCGGGCATAGCCGATAATTCCCGCCAGCGCAGTGATAATCATTAAAGGGAACATCAGGTCGAGGGAAAGAGAAAACGACACGCTAATGATCATTCCAAATACTCCACCGATGCCTGCCATGTGTGTGCTGATTTTCCAGCCAAAACTGATCAAAATGATAATCACCAAAATTATTGATGCGCCAAGGATATAGTTGATGTAAATGCCATGCAGCTGCATCCTGCAAAACATGTTGTAAGCGAGAAAATAAAATATGGCTGTGATCAGGTAGGGCAGAAGCCTGTCACGGTGGTTTTCCATGCGATAGTTTTGAATGTAACCCTGCCATTTCATGAGGAAGATCATCAGCAAAGGAAAGATGATGGTTGTGACAGCAACAAAAGCCAGCAGCATCAACTGAGCTTTAAAGATAAAATCAAAATTGGCCGATGACTTAATATTGAACAAAAGCAACAGACAATACAAAGGAAGAAAAACAGGGTGAAATAAAGTCGAAATAACTTTTGCGAACTTATTTTCCATAAAACAATTTCAAATTAATCAGATATCTTTCCTCAATCTTGCAACTGTTATGTTCAATTGTTCGCGGTATTTGGCTATAGTGCGGCGTGCAATGTTATACCCTTTTTCGTTCAATATTGTTTTCAGTTCATCATCCGTAAGCGGCTTTTTCTTGTTTTCGTTGCCCACGCAATCCTGCAGTATCTTTTTCACTTCTCTTGTTGAAACTTCTTCTCCGCTGTCGGTTGACATTGATTCTGAGAAAAAGCTTTTCAATGCAAAAGTGCCGAAGGGTGTCTGAACATATTTGCTGTTTGCAACCCTTGAGATGGTGCTGATATCAAGGTTTACCTTCTCTGCAATATCTTTCAGGATCATCGGTTTTAAAAGGGTTTCGTCGCCTTCGAGGAAATACTCTTTTTGATATTGCATGATCGCAAACATCGTTTGCAGCAGTGTGTCCTGCCTTTGTTTGATGGCATCAATAAACCATTTGGCTGAGTCAATTTTTTGTTTCACGAAGCTTAAAGCTTCTTTCTGTCCGCTGTGTTTCTCTTTGTTCTGCGAGTATGTCTGCATCATCTCCTGGTATGTTTTGCTTACATGCAGGTCAGGGGCATTCTTTGAATTCAGTGTCAGTTCCAGCAATCCATTGGAGTTCGTGATCACGTAATCAGGAATAATATATTGCTGCGTGCGCGAATTATCAACAAAAGTATTGCCGGGCTTGGGATTAAGTTTCAGTATTTCGCCAACAGCATTCTTCAGCTGGTTTTCATCAATCCCCATTCTCTTTGAGATCTTGTCATAATGCTTTTTGGTGAAGTCATCAAAATTGTTTTTAAGGATCTTCATTGCCAGTTTCACTTCCCTGGTTTGGGGATCAATTCTCTTCAACTGTATCATCAGACATTCTGCAAGGTTGCGGGCGCCTACACCGGGAGGGTCCGACTCCTGTATCATTGTCAGCAGTTCGCTTAATTCCTCAACGGTGGTGGTAATGTTCATGGAGAAAGCAAGGTCATCAACCATGGGTTCCAGCTCACGTTGAAGATAACCTGAATCATCAAGGTTTCCTATCAAATGAGCTGCAATCTGGTATTTCCTGTCATCAAGAACGCGCAGGCCCAACTGCGAAAGAAGCTGTTCATGGAAGGTGGTACCTGAAGCGTAAGGCATTTCTTTTCGTTCCTCATCTGGGCTGGTGTTGTTCGCTACAAGCCTGTAAGCAGGAGTTTCATCATCGTCAATATAGTCATCAAAGGCGAACTCATCATCATCTTTTCGTTCAGATTCACTTTGACCGTCATCATCATCGTCATCATTAAAATCCTCAGAGAGGTCATCATTTTCATCATTGCTGACTTCATCCTCATCTGCGCCTTCTTCCAGTGCCGGGTTTTCCTCTATTTCCTGTTTGATCCTTTGTTCAAGCTCAATGGTGGGAACCTGCAGCAGTTTCATTAACTGTATCTGTTGCGGCGAAAGCTTCTGAAATAATTTTTGTTGTAATTTTTGATTTAACATTCTTTATATCTCCCACAGTTTTTTGATCATGCAAATTACAGTTTTTTGTTACGAAAGTCAAGTATTAAATTTTCTGGTTGTTGATTTTATTATTAATCCAAAGATTAGAATATTGCTAAAACTCTGCATTCATCGGTGTTCTTGGGAATGGAATAACATCCCTGATGTTGCTCATACCAGTCACAAACAATATCAGTCGTTCAAAGCCCAATCCAAAACCGGCATGGGGTGCAGTTCCGAATTTTCGGGTTTCAAGATACCACCATAATTCTTTTTCACTAACGCCCATCTCCTTCATTCGTGAATACAGTTTTTCATAAACCTCTTCCCTTTGTGAACCACCAATGATTTCACCTATTCTTGGAAACAGCACATCCATTCCTCTCACAGTTTTTCCGTCGTCATTCTGTTTCATGTAGAATGCCTTGATGTCTTTAGGATAATCAGTAAGTATCACCGGTTTTTTGAAATGTTTTTCCACAAGGTATCTTTCATGTTCAGCCTGCAGATCGCTGCCCCAGGCTGTGGGGAATTCAAACTTTTCTCCGCATTTTTCGAGTATTTCAACTGCCCTGGTGTATGATAGTCTTTCAAAATCCACATTCACGATTGATTTTAATCTTTCGATAAGTTCCTTGTCGTACATTTCATTTAAAAACTCAAGATCATCATAGCAATTTTCAAGTGCATAGCGAATAAGAGATTTGAGAAAATCTTCAGCGAGGTCCATATTCTCTGTGATCTCATAAAAAGCCATTTCAGGTTCGATCATCCAGAACTCTGCAAGATGGCGTGGAGTGTTTGAATTTTCGGCGCGAAATGTAGGGCCAAATGTGTAGACAAGTGACAAGGCCATTGCTCCGAGTTCTGCTTCAAGTTGCCCGGAAACAGTGAGGTTTGTAGGTTTCCCGAAAAAATCCTGAACGAAATCTATAGCGCCATCTTCTTTTTTTGGAGGATTTGCAGCATCAAGTGTGGTTACACGAAACATGGCACCAGCGCCTTCAGCATCCGACCCTGTGATGACAGGAGTGTGGATGTAATAAAACCCGTTATCATTAAAATATTTGTGGATGGCAAAAGCCATGGCATGACGAATACGCAGAACAGCCCCGAAAGTATTGGTCCTTGGCCTAAGATGAGCGATCTCTCTAAGGAATTCCATGGTATGCCCTTTTTTCTGCAAAGGATATATTTCTGCATCAGCAGTGCCATAGATCTCGATGGATTCGGCAACTATCTCCACTTTCTGTCCTGAACCTGCTGATTCCACAAGCTTGCCATGAACTTTCAGACAAGCGCCAGTGGTAACAAGTTTTAAAATGTTTTCATCAAAATTTTGAACATCCACAACCACCTGTATATTGTGAATAATTGAGCCATCATTCAAAGCAATGAAAGCAACATTTTTGTTACCTCTTTTGGTGCGCACCCACCCTTTGACTATTACGTTGTTGCCTACAAATGATTCGTGACTTTTCAACAAATCCTTGATCTTATTTCTTCCGAAATGGTCCATTTTATTGGTTGTTTATCTGTTTAACTGTTTTATTGTTTTTAACTCTAATGTGTGATATCAATCAGTATTACTTTTCCTGATACACTACCCCTTTATCCATTTAAATTTTTTTGCAAAAAAACGATTTTTTGACGGGAAAAGCAAAATGATTAAAGCAAGATACAAATACAGACAAAATTATAGCCATTAATAATAGTGAGATTTTGAATAATATTGTCAATAGTCAATAGTCAATAGTCATTGGTTATTAGTATTGACTAACATGAAAACGATCTGGTTATTGTAAGCGTAATGACTTATGAAATAATGACTAATGACCCATGACTAATGACCTTTTTATGTCTTGATTTTGTAGGTTATTCAAAAATGATTTGCAGGTTCTTGTATTTAGCTTTATTTTTGAACCAAATAATCTTTTATGAAAATCAAAGAAATTGTTAGCAGTTTGGAAAAACTTGCACCTTTGAGTTTGCAGGAATCTTATGATAATGCTGGTTTTATGATTGGAAATTCCGATAATGAACTATTAAAAACACTTGTAAGTATTGATGTCACATGCGAAGTCATTGATGAAGCAATAAAGCGTGGATGCAATCTTATTATTTCACATCATCCCCTGATTTTTGGAAATCTTACGAAGATCACTCATGATGATACAACCGGTCTCTGCATTATGAAAGCAATAAAAAATGACATTGCAATTTATGCCGCTCATACAAATCTTGACAATGTTGTTGGCGGGGTAAATTCAAAATTGTGTGAAAAACTTGAACTTCGTAATTGCAGAGTACTTAAAAGTAAGAATAATATTCTGAAAAAGCTTGTCACTTTTTGTCCCACAGATAAAGCACAGAATGTTCGCAAAGCCTTGTTTGATGCAGGTGCTGGCCATATCGGCAACTACGATAGTTGCAGCTTCAACACTAATGGAGAAGGTACATTCAGGGCGCTGGAAAATTCAAATCCTTATGTAGGGGAATTGAATAAACTTCATACTGAAAATGAAGTGAAAATTGAAACCATTTATCCCGCTTATATTGAAAAGGCAATTCTGAAAGCTCTTTTTGCTTCGCACCCTTATGAAGAAGTGGCTTATGATATTTACAGGCTTGAAAACGAATTTAAAAAAGCCGGAGAAGGAATGATCGGAGAGTTAGCTGACGAAATGGAGACAATCATTTTTTTTGAGAAAATAAAAAAGATCCTGGAATTGGGTGTTATCCGTCACACCAAAATCGTAAAGCATAAAATTAAGAATGTAGCTGTTTGTGGTGGAGCAGGTGGATTTTTATTAAAAGATGCTATTTCCTCAAGTGCGGATATTATGCTGACAGGCGATTTAAAATATCACCAGTTTTTTGAAACAAAAGACGAAATAATACTAGCAGATATTGGACATTATGAAAGCGAGCAATTCGCGAAAGAAATTTTAGTTGATTTCCTTTCTAAAAATTTTCCTACATTTGCATTTCTGGTTTCAAAAAAAAGAACGAACCCGGTTAACTATTTTTAAACTAACAAATTTTAAAATATGGCCAAAACTGCTGTAAAATCAGGCAAAGCAACTAAGCCAGTGAAGCAGGTTAAAACTGCTCCAAAAGTTGCTCCAAAAAAACAACCTGCCAAGAGTAAGCCGGCACCATCAAAAACAAAAACAGTGAAAGCGCCTATCGTAAAAAGAACAGCAGTTAAAAAGCCGGTAGCTAAAAAGTCGGTAGCTAAAAAGCCGGAGGTGAAAAAAGCAATCGTAAAGAAACCAGTTGTGAAAAAGCCTGAATTAAAAAAAATCGCTGCAAAGAAACCTGCTGTAAAAGCAACCGTGATAAAAAAAATTATTGCGAAAAAACCTGCAGTTAAAAAACCAGAGGCTAAAAAACCAATTGCCAAAAAGGCTGAGGTGAAAAAACCAGAAAAAAAACAGGAACTCAAGAAAAATATTTTAGTTAAAAAGACAACTCCGGTTGTCACTAAACCACCAGTTAAATTAAGTAATACAGCGGATGCTAGAAAAGGAGATGTGAAATTGAAAAAAGTAGTTGTTGAAAAGGCAAATGAAAAAGCCAAAAAAGAAGAGAAGGTTAAAAAAACCATCAAGGAAGAGAGTACGCCCGAAATTGAAATAGCAGGATCAGTGGAAAAGGCCGAAGACAAAGTAGATTCAGCAATTGAAAAAAAACTCAAAGCATTGATCGATCTTCAGCAGATAGATTCTCAAATTGATAAAATCAGGATCATCAGAGGCGAGTTGCCACTGGAAGTGCAGGATCTGGAAGATGAAATAGCAGGTATTCAAACGAGGATTGAAAATTTCACTACTGAAGTTTCCAACCTTGAAGAAGCTATTGCAGAAAAGAAAAGCGCAATTAAACAATGCGGTGTTTTAATAAAAAAATATGAAACCCAGCAAATGAATGTCAGGAACAACAGGGAATATGAATCACTTTCTAAAGAAATTGAATTCCAAAACCTGGAGATCCAGCTTTGCGAAAAAAGAATCAAGGAATATAAAATTACTCTTGAATCAAAAAAAGAGATCATTGAAAAATCTCAAAAACTATTTGATGAACGGCAACATGATCTGGATGTCAAGAATTCTGAACTGAGTGATATTATTACTGAAACTGAAAAAGAAGAAAGTTTATTACTACAGAAATCACAGGGCAATCAAAAGATCATTGAGGACCGACTGCTTGCAGCTTATAAAAAGATCAGGAAGAATGCAAGGAACGGATTGGCTGTTGTAGTTATCGAAAGAGATGCTTGTGGCGGTTGTTTTAATAAAATACCACCCCAGCGTCAACTTGATATCAGAATGCACAAGAAGATTATTGTTTGTGAATATTGTGGTCGTATTCTTGTTGACCCTTTGATCATCAGACAATGATTTTTTAATAAAGAATTTTAAAAGAGAGGAACTTGAATCTTCTCTTTTTTTGTAATAGCATGAAAAAAAATTCACTGGTTATTTTCTTTGTTTTTTCTTTATGCCTGCCTTCATTTGCATCTTTTGATTTCAATGCAAATTGTAAATCAGCCTATGAAAAGATCGTCAGTCTGCGTTTTGATGAAGGACTGGCACTTCTTAAAACAGAAAAGACAACGAACCCTGAAAATGTCATTCCTTATTATGTTGAGAATTATGTTGATTTTTTGAAACTCTTCATCTCGGAAGATGCTACTTTATTCAACACTCTGGAACCAAATAAAGACTTAAGGATTGCCAAAATCAAAGAGTCTGATGAGGATTCTCCCTATTATAATTATTGCCTCGCAGAAATCAATCTTCAATGGGCTTTTTCAAGAATTAAATTCAAGGAATATTTCACTGCAGTGAGTGAAATTAATAAGGCATACAAATTACTGGAAGAAAACGAAAAAAAATTTCCTGACTTTGTTCCCAATCATAAAGGGTTAGGATTACTGCATGCAATAATAGGAACAATCCCTGACGATTTTAAATGGACAACTACTCTGATAGGTGTGACCGGAACTATCAAGCAGGGAGTTTCAGAACTTGCGAGCGTGTTATCGTCTTCCATGAAAAATTCTGAGTACAGGTATCTGAAAACTGAAAGTATTTTCATGCTTACATTTATCCAGTTAAATTTCCAGAGCAACAAAGTACAGGCTATAAAACTGGGAAAATATCTTGAGGATACTTCATATGTCTCACTCACCAAATGCAATCCATTACTCTGTTATGCGGCAGCATCAATTGCAATCAGAACAGGTGCAAATGACAAGGCGATTGAAATATTACTGTCCCGGCCAAAAACCTCAGAATATTATCCTTTTTATTACCTCGACTACCTTACGGGTGTTGCTAAACTGAACAGACTCGATTTTGATTGCTACAAATATCTGACAAGCTTTTTGACAAATTTTAAAGGCCAGAATTATATCAAGGCAGCATGGCAGAAGCTCGCATGGTATTACCTTATTAATAAAAACACCCAAAAATATACTGAGAAAATGGGATATGCGGTGACTTTCGGCAATGCTATGGTTGATGAAGACAATCAAGCCCTGTTGGAAGCAAAATCCAAAACAATTCCAAACACACGTTTATTAATAGCCAGACTTTTATTTGATGGCGGTTATTATCAGCAAGCCCTCGATTCACTTACCAGGCTGAAACCTGATGTGTTCTGTGTAACCACGAAGGATTATTTAGAATATACATACAGGTTAGGACGCATTTATGATGATTTGGGAAATAGCACACAAGCCATCCTTTTTTACCAAATGACTATCTCCAACGGTTCAGAATTTACTTACTATTATGCCGCCAACTCTTCTCTTCAACTGGGACT
Organism: uncultured Bacteroidota bacterium; assembly: GCA_903889915.1. Taxonomy (GTDB): domain Bacteria; phylum Bacteroidota; class Bacteroidia; order Bacteroidales; family CG2-30-32-10; genus CAISZK01. The sequence continues at coordinate 6,684 of CAISZK010000282.1, read as the reverse complement.
TATTTATGAAAACCTCAAGGATACGGTGAAGGCAAAATATTATTACGGGTTGTGCAGCACTATGAAAAATACCGAATATAAAAACAGCATCAGCCAAAAGGCGAAGGCGGGATTGAACAGGCTTCAATAAAAAAACCGGACAATGCCCGGTTTTTTATTTCACAATATTTTAATTCATTTTAAAATTTATATCCTAATGTCAGGAGAAAACTCTGGGTTGTTTTATCAGTGCTTGCAGGATTCATATTGGAGAAATTATACAAATAATAATCTGCTTTGGAAGTTGAATGAACGTAAGCGAAATCTATAAAATAATTTTTATCCATGATGCCAAATCCACCGGTAATAGAGGTAACTTTACCATCATTGATGCCGGATTTAAATGGACTGCCGTAAATATCGTAACCGCCTCTTAAACTAAATAAACCAAGAGCAACTTCTGCTCCAAATCTCAAATTATGAGTAGCTGTGTATTTGTTTTGAATGACATAATTTTCATTTAAAAAATCATAGCTTCTTGAACGCAGACGGGCATCTGAATAATCTACAAATTCATAATCAGCGCTGATAGTACCATATTGTCCGAATTGCAAAGCAAGGCTACCAATAGCTTTCATTGGAGTTGTAAGTTCGTAATCAAATGAACCCTTTGGAGACTCATAAGAATAATCACCACTAGTAAAAGATGAGTTCATCGTGCTTGACCACTCGTCATGCATGGTGTAAAAAGTCGGAGTGTGAACAGCAGCACCAATTTTCACTTTTAAAATATCCATGTCAACGGGTACGTAAAGGAGTCCGAATTTAAAATTATAGCCGGTTCCTGAAGTATTCAGGTCACTGTTAAGAGTAAAACTTTGGAAAGAATTTGTTGAATCTTTATTATCTTCCTGGTAGGTTGATTGCTCATCATACCTTAAAAAGGAGATCCCGAGAGTACCCCCGATGTACAATTTATTATTATAATTTGCAGCAAGGGAAAGCACCATTTCCTGCATAGATCCATGAGTTTCTACTGACTTATGCTGAAGCAAAGATCCTAATGGAACATTGGAGTTATAGTTTACAGAGTCTAAGGTGCCAAGAAGGTTGGTGTTGTATGCAAGAAGTGTACTGAATGCATCGAGTGAACCTGGATTTGATCCATGGGCATTTGCAGCATAGACATCCATCAGAGAGCTGCTGGTGTTGGTTCCCTGAATGACCATCCTGTTATTAAAATTATTATATCTGTTTAAACCAAAGGCAAAATTGACGTATTTCCAGCCCGGCTCATCCTTTGCCTTGTTTGTACTTTTTGCATATACCAATCCAATATTCCCCAGATTAAAATTGTATTTCATATCATCGGAAGTACTGCCATTATAGGTTGCGGTTGTCTTTCCGGTAAATATTGAAGGGGTAAAAGTAAATTCATTCTTTCTATAGACACCGAGTCCTGCCGGATTTTCAGATAAGGTTGAGAAATCTGCGCCAATTGCGCCAAATGCCCCTCCCATACCGGAATATCTTGCAGTTCCGCCAAAGCCTATCATTGAATATCTGAGAGCGTCTTCATCTGTTTGTGCATTAGCAATTGAAATCAGTGAAAACATACCTATAGCTAATAAACTGAACTTTTTCATAACTTTTTTATTTTTTACTATTAAAAGAATTGATTGTTGAATTGCTAAATTGTTGAACTTATTGATCGTTCAACAATTTAGCAATCAGATATTATTTGCGTTTGCCAAAACTACCACTGCTGCCCGAACTTGATTTTGAGTAAGAACTTCCACTGCTGCTACCGCTGCTGCTGCTGCTACTGCTGCTGGACTTTGGTGTACTATAGTTTGACGAACCTGAGCTTTTTGGTGTAGAGTAATTACTGTTTGATGATTTTGGTGTAGAGTAATTACTGTTACCGTTGCTGTATGATTTTGGAGTACTATAATCCGAAGAACTTGTTTTTGGTGAAGAATAGGACTTGGGTTGTGAATAAGTGTTATTCTGACTTGGTACAGTATTGTTGCTGCTTGACGAACTATAAGTTTTAGGTTTGGAATAATATTGGTTCGACTTAGGCTGTGTATAGCTTGGTGACACATAAGTCTTTGGTTTAGAATACGACTGCTGTGGAGTTGTTCCGGTTGTTACAGTATTACTCTTTGGTGCTGTGTACTGTGGAGTAGTATTGGTATTACCGGTTGAAGTCTTCGGTGCAGTATATTGAGGAGTAGTATTATTCGTAACCGTTGATGTTTTTGGTGCTATAATTTGTGGAGTATTACCGGTTGTAACAGTAGTGCTCTTTGGTGCTGTGTACTGTGACTTATCATTGTTCACTGTTGTGTTTTTCGGAGCAACATACTGCTGGTTTACAATTGTGGATTTAGGAGTCTGCGAGTTTGTAGAATTAACCACAGTGCTTCCTTTAACATTATCTGTTCCTTTTATTCCGGTTATTCCGCTATTTGCCGGCTTTATGTTAAGGTCATTTTTAGTTGCATCAACTGAACTGTTACTTAAATTTGTTGTTCCAATAGTGTTGGTTTTAACCGGTGTAAGATTATTTAAAGTGGAAGTAGAATTTTTAATATCAGAAATTCCGGTCTGACCATGGTTAAGATTAAGCGCATTCACTGAATGATTATCCAGACTTGTCAGGTTTACGTTGTTTGATAAAAGTTCATACTTATCTTTGAATATTAAATTGTGATTGCTTGCAGTATTGGTGGATGAGTTGACATCAGTTCTGGGACCATAATAATAGGAGTTATTGTCGTAACTATTGTAATAGTTATTATTCCAACCCGTTGCATCATTATAACCATTCCAGTAACCATCGTTGTAACCATTCCAGTATCCATTGTTATATCCGTTCCAGTAACCGTAGTGAGGGCCATATCCCCAACCGTTATTGTATCCGGGATAATAACCACCATACCAACCCCAGTTAGGATATCCGAATCCCCAGTTGGAATAATAACCACCATAATAAGGGTCATAATAATAATTGTTGTAAGGATACCATGCTGGAGAACCGCAATAGATGCTTACGCCCCAATCCCATGGATTATAAGTGTACCAATAATAATTTGTGTAATAATCATGGTAATAATCAAATCCATCATAAGGATTGTGAAATCTCCTTAAACGGGCAGAATATTCATAATCATAATAATCATCGTTATAATAATTGTTAATAGTAGTATTTCCATTTTCATCGCTGTAGGAACTACTGTTAGAATTATCATAATTTTGATTTGAAAATCTTGATGCATTACCCGAATCAGTAGCCATGGTATTGTTCGCTGTCTGATTGTCATTGGCAACTGTATTGTTCCCTGCAGAATATTCTTTTGCCGTTGTGTAATTCTGAGGGTTCGTTGTCTGTGTTTCGGTCTGGGTAGGAGTCGTAGTGGTGACTGCTGCATCCTTCTTGGAGTAATATACATCATCATACATTGAACGAGTCTGGTATGCTGTTGTACAAGCTGAAAGGAACAACACCGATAAGGCTAAAATTTTGCTGATTGTTTTCATTTGTTTGTTCTCCTATTCGTTAATTAGGGTATCTTTGTTTTATGAGTGATATAATTTCTAATTTTGTGCAATTTTATAATCGTTAATTTATTTACAAATATCATACCAAACATCATTATGGCTAAAGATTTTTCAACACGTAAAGAGAACTATTCGCAATGGTATAACGACATCGTTATAAAGGCTGATCTGGCAGAGACTTCCTCTGTTAGAGGCTGCATGGTCATCAAGCCTTATGGTTATGCTATCTGGGAAAAAATACAGGCAGAACTGGATAAAATGTTCAAAGCTACAGGTCATAGTAATGCTTATTTTCCAATTTTCATACCAAAGTCGTTTTTTAGTAAAGAAGCTTCTCATGTAGAAGGTTTTGCAAAAGAGTGCGCAGTAGTAACTCATTACAGGTTAAAAAACTCACCTGATGGTAAAGGAGTTATTGTGGATGAAGATGCAAAACTCGAAGAAGAATTAATAGTTCGTCCAACTTCCGAAACAATTATTTGGGATTCTTTCCGAAACTGGATTCACTCTTATCGTGACCTTCCACTATTAATTAATCAATGGGCAAATATTGTAAGATGGGAAATGCGCACAAGATTATTTCTGAGAACTGCTGAATTTCTGTGGCAGGAAGGGCATACAGCGCATGCCACAAAAGAAGAAGCCATAGAAGAAACTGAGAAAATGCTGAATGTTTATGCCGACTTTGCTGAAAATTGGATGGCTATGCCTGTTATTAAAGGAGTAAAATCGGAAAACGAACGTTTTGCAGGCGCATTGGATACATATTGCATTGAAGCCATGATGCAGGATGGAAAAGCTCTGCAGGCCGGAACTTCACATTTCTTAGGACAGAATTTTGCAAAAGCTTTTGATGTAAAGTTTGCCTCAAAAGAAGGAACTCTTGATTATGTTTGGGCAACTTCATGGGGTGTTTCCACCAGATTAATTGGAGCACTGGTAATGGCTCATTCCGATGATAACGGACTTGTTCTTCCTCCAAAATTGGCGCCTATCCAGGTTGTGATTATTCCTATTTATAAAAATGCCGATCAGCTTAAAGAGGTTACGGAAAAAGTATTGCCAATGAAAAAAGCTATTGAAAGTCGTGGGATCTCTGTGAAATATGATGACAGGGACACGTATAAACCCGGCTGGAAATTTAATGAATATGAATTTAAGGGAGTGCCAATAAGAATTGCCATTGGACCACGTGATATTGAACAGGGGACAGTTGAAATTGCACGCAGGGATACGCTTGAAAAAGCAGTTTATCAGCAGATAGATATCGAACATAAAATTGAAAACCTCCTATCGCAAATTCAGGATAATCTTTACCAAAAAGCTCTTTCATTCAGAGAACTGAACACTCATAAAGCCAATACCTGGGAAGAGTTTAAAGATTTAATAGAGAACAAAGGAGGATTTGTTTATGCACATTGGGATGGCACCAAAGAAACTGAAGATGCTATAAAGAATGAGACCAAAGCAACGATCAGGTGCATTCCTTTTAATAATCCACTGGAGGACGGGAAGTGTATACTCACCGGAAAGCCTTCAATACAGAGGGCTATTTTTGCGAGGGCTTATTAAAGCATCGAAAATTGCAGCCATTTGAAATAAGAAAAGCTGTACTGATTCACAATTCCGGTGAGCATACGGAATATACTTTTACTTTGATTTGAGTTAAGAATTAGCGATTATTTACCAGTACTTAACTTAATTCAAGTGGACAAGCAATTTCAATAAAATTAAAGGAACAACAACCAATCCAGCCCTTTGAATTTCTTTTGCAATTTGAGGATGATTTTGTGTTTTTGGTCTTTCAGATAATCAACTGTTTTGTGCATGATAGCTGAAGTCTTTTCCCATGAATATCCCATCATAAAATATACCATAATCGTCCTTTGTGTCCTTGTCAGACTACTCAGCATTTTTTCAATATATTGTTTCTTCAAATTGGTTTCAACATCACCCATGTAGTAAAAAGGCTCTGTACAATCTATGTTCGGATAGTCATCAATTTCTGAATCTTTTTTAATTTTCTGAAGGACTTTATACAGCTTATGTTTGGCTGTTCCGAAGATATACGTTGAAAGATGGCACCTGATTACAGGAAAGGTACACTCTTTAATTTTTACAAAGATGTCCTTCACTGCATCCTCATAAACATCGCAGGCCATATCGTGGTCACAATGAAAATCGTTCCATGCGATTGAAATAAACTGTTGCAGACTGGTGGGATAATTGGCTTCGAACAACTTTTTTTCCCTCAGTATTTTTCTGCGAAAACGTTTTTTGTCTTCATCTGAATCATGTGTTTCCATATCCTGTTCAATTAACAAAGGCATGCTGTGCATCTGAATTTACCTCATTGCCCTTGGTGGTTATACAATAAATTTGATACAGGGTATAGTATCTACATAACAATAAAGTTTAAAACCTAATGCTTGAAATCAGTTTAAAATTTCAATTGTTTTTTCTAATTATAACGTGCAAAAAACGGAAATATTGTGTACCCCCCCCCTAAAAAACACAAAAAAAATCAACTTTTTTTCGAAGAAAAATTTGTCTCTTATAATTCAATATTTAGTCATCGTATTTGCTTTTATATTAACACATTGCAAAGCAATATTTTTTATCAATAAATCAATGACTCGAAAAATTTTAACAAAATAATTTGAAGTGGACCGCTACTTTTTCCTCGCTAAAGGCACTAATACATAAAAAGAGATCGAAAACGAAGTATAAAAAAAAGACGAGAGTTGGGTGAAAAAGAAAATAGAAGGCTGAAGTTAGAAATTAGAAAAAACAGAAAAACGAAAAAAATGAAAAAAGACAAAAAGTTTGTGATTTCAGAAATAATTAAACGGGGTATGATTAAAGAACAAAAAAAAGTGGCAGTAGCAGAAAAAAAAGTCAATGGACAATTAAAAAACAAGAAAAATGAAAACAACAACAAATATCATGACTCCACATAACCTGCACAGCATGGTGGGGATCGTCAAAGGAAAAATAAAACACCTGGGTTTTGAAATTTATTTATCCCACAAGTTCACGGGTTCCCAATTCCACACGCATTGTAATCTTTTCAAAACTGCATGCCGTTCATTCGTGGCAGCTTTGAAAGGCTTATTGAGTGTGCCCCTTCAGTTGATG
>CAISZK010000281.1 GCA_903889915.1 uncultured Bacteroidota bacterium | reverse complement strand
TACAACTTTAAGAGGCGAATATATTTGGGGCCAAAACCCGGGTACCGCGCAAGTACAAAATTCCTCGGATATTTATATGCGTAAATTCAGCGGAGCATATTTATACTTTATTCAGAATATCCTGAAATCGAAAAATGATATAGTTGTGAAATATGATTGGTACGACCCGAATACTGATGTGACAGCATCCGATATGCCTACCACAACCACAACATACAGCAATGGCAATTTTAAATCAATAGGTGCAAATGATATTAAGTATTCCACACTGGGTTTAGGCTGGGTGTACCACTGGGATCAGAATGTGAAGATTACTGCATATTATGAAATCATGAAAAATGAAACCAGCAATAACCTTAAAACTACTCTTATTAATGGAGAAGGCCTTAATGGAGATTTGACTGATAATGTATTTACTTTAAGAATTCAATATAAATTTTAATTAACAACATCATAAACTTTAAAAAAATTACTATTATGAAAAAGAAATTATTAATCCTCGTGATCGCCGTTGTAACAATGTCGTTCACATTCCTGGCCGGCTCAATCAAAATAAAAGGTAGTGATACATTATTACCTCTGGTTCAGAAATGGGCTGAAGCTTACATGAAACTAAATCCCACTACCAGCATTTCTGTTACAGGTGGCGGAAGTGGCGTAGGTATTGCTGCATTGATTGATGGATCAACCGACATTGCAACAGCTTCAAGACAAATCAAAATGGATGAAAAACTTAAATTGCAGGAAGCAGGGAAAGCTTACGTTGAAACCATCGTTGCTTATGATGCACTTTCTGTTATTGTAAATCCTGAAAACACAGTAAAGAAACTTACCCGCGAACAATTAGAAGATATTTATACAGGTAAAACAACCAACTGGAAAGATGTAGGTGGTCCTGACCTGCAAATTGTAGCTTATTCACGTGAATCAAGTTCGGGAACTTATGATTTTTTCAAAGAACACGTTTTGAAAGGAAAGAATTTTTCTTCAACCTGCCTGATGATGGCTGCAACTGCTTCTATTGTGCAATCGGTCGGACAGACAAAAGGGGCAATCGGATATGTTGGCATGGCTTATGTAAATTCAACAGTTTCGGACTTATCAGTTTCTTATGATAAAGGAGTTACTTACATTGCTCCCACAATGGCAAATGCAATAAACAAAACTTATCCCATTATCAGACCATTATATTTCTACTATTTGAAAACTCTGGCAGCTACGCTTAAACCTGCAATGACATGGGTTCTCGGAGCTGATGGACAAAAAATTGTGAAAGAAGTTGGTTATGTTCCTTTAGCAACTAAATAATTCATGAATAAAATGCCAGTCAAGTGAAACGACGACGTAGCCTTGTCAGAAGGCTGATTGAAAAAATTATTGAAGGTGCCCTTACCATCAGCAGTACTGTGACTAGTTTAGCAGTACTGCTGATTGTCATTTTCCTTTTTAAGGAAGGGTTCAGTCTTTTTGGTGATAAACCAATTGAAAAAGATTTTGTCCTTGCTGTTAGCAAATACAATAATTCAGTTGATCTCACTTCACGACAGATCAAAGATATATTTGATAAAAAGATAGTAAACTGGAAAGAGGTTGGCGGTTTTGACAGAGCAATAACCGTATTTACAATAAATGATATCGGCGCTTATTTTACAGACGCTGAACTGGGAGATAATCTTGAGAATTTGCCTTTGAGAATCAACCAGCTTGTTGCAAAGGACACAGGAATTATTGCTTACATTCCAGCAAAAAATATTGTAAAAGATTTTAGTGGGAAAAAACTTAAAATAGACAATGTTACCCTTGGCGGATTCCTCAGTGGGAAAGAATGGTTTCCTACAGCCCAACCCATTGCCCAGCTTGGTGTGTTACCAATGATATTGGGTACTTTGCTTGTTTGCATTGGCGCAATTCTTTTGGCATTGCCATTGGGCTTGGCAACGGCAATTTATATGTCGGAAGTTGCCAATCAAAGGGTCAGGAATATTCTGAAACCGGTTATCGAACTTCTTGCAGGAATACCTTCTGTTGTTTATGGTTTCTTTGGTCTGGTGATTATTGTTCCCCTGGTTCAACATACTTTTAACCTTCCTGTTGGCGAAACTGCATTGGCAGGCAGTATAGTTCTTGCCATTATGGTGCTACCAACCATTATTACAATTTCGGAAGATGCCTTACGGACAACTCCGAATGCTATGCGTGAGGCAAGCCTGGCACTTGGAGCTACCAAACTCCAAACAATAATAAGGGTTGTTATTCCTCATTCACTTCTTGGACTTACTGCTGCTGTGATTCTTGGTGTCGGAAGAGTTTTTGGCGAAACGATGGCTGTTCTTATGGTTACCGGTAATGCTGCTGTTATGCCTCATTCATTCCTTCAGCCAATACGAACCATAACGGCTACAATAGCTGCTGAACTGGGAGAAGCACCTCAGGGTGGTTTGCATTATAAAGCATTATTTGCACTGGGATGTATTTTATTCGTAATTACTCTTATTACCAATCTGCTTGTAGAATGGGTTTCATCAAAACGTAAGGTTGCTAAAAACTAATTGAATTATGATCAAACAAACCAAATCAGGGAAAAGGAAAAGGCTTAACCAAAGCATTATGTTTTGGGTGTTTCGAGTGCTAAGCTTATCTGTAGTTGCGGTTCTATTTATCATACTGGCTTTTATTTTTATTAAAGGATTTAAAGTTTTAAGCTGGGATTTTATTACTCAAAGTCCAACTGAAGGAATGACCAGCGGTGGTATTTATCCGGCTATTATCGGAACATTATGGCTCATTGCCGGGAGCATGGTTTTTGCATTTCCTATAGGTGTTCTTGCAGGAATTTATAATCATGAATATGCTGCCTGGAAACCATTAAAAGTTTTTATCAGGATCATGACAAACAATCTGGCAGGAGTTCCTTCAATTGTTTTTGGATTATTCGGAATGTCGTTGTTCGTAAACAAACTTGGATTCGGAGATTCTATTTTAGCCGGTTCGCTTACATTGGGACTATTGGCATTACCGGTTGTAATCAGAACAACAGAGGAATCGCTTGCAGCAGTTGACAATTCATTCAGGCGTGCAAGCCTTGCCCTTGGCGCCACCAAATGGCAAACAACAAGCAGGGTTGTTTTTCCGATCGCTTTTCCAAACATACTTACCGGGTTGATCCTTTCAATTGGAAGAGTTTCTGGTGAAACAGCCCCTATTCTTTTTACTGTTGCTGCTTATTTCTTGCCAAAGCTTCCTTCGGGAATTTTTGATCAGGTCATGGCGCTGCCCTATCATTTATATGTGCTTGCAACAAGCGGGATAGATGTTGAAAAATCAAGGCCAATTGCATATGGAACAGCTCTTGTTTTGATAATGATTGTTCTGATAATGAATTTGCTTGCAAATGTGTTGAGGAATTATTTTGGAAGAAAATATAAAGTTAAATAAAATGAAAGTCATTGAGACTATTGATCTGAACGTACACTATAAAGAGGTTCATGCTTTAAAAAATGTTACAATGAGCATGAACAAGTTATCAATTACTGCATTGATGGGTCCATCAGGTTGTGGAAAATCTACCTATCTCAGAGCGCTCAACCGTATGAACGATCTTATTGAAGGTTGTAAGGTTTCAGGGCAGGTACTGATTGAAGGTGATAATGCTTATGCCAGGGATATTCATGTTGATGATCTTCGCAAAAAAGTTGGAATGGTATTTCAAAAACCAAATCCTTTTCCAATGTCAATATTTGAAAATGTTGCTTATGGTTTAAGAGTAAACGGAGTCAGAGATAAAAAGTTTATTCATGAGCAAGTTGAAAAAGCCATACACCAGGCCGCCTTATGGGATGAAGTAAAGGATTTTTTGAAAAAATCTGCAATGGACCTCTCGGGCGGTCAGCAGCAACGATTGTGCATTGCACGTGCATTGGTTATTGAGCCCTCAGTGTTATTAATGGACGAGCCAACATCAGCGCTTGATCCCATATCTTCAGCTAAAATTGAAGAGTTGATGTTCGATCTGAAGAAAAACTATACAATAGTAATTGTTACGCATAATATTCAACAAGCTGCAAGGATAAGTGATAACACCGCATTTTTCTATATCGGCGAACTCATTGAATTGGGAACTACAAAAGAAATTTTCACAAACCCTAAAAACGAAAGAACACAGAATTATATCACCGGAAGATTCGGTTGAAAAAAAGTGTCTAAAGTTCGAAGTGTGCTAAAGTTTCTAAAGTACTTGAAGAAACTTTGAACCGAACAACAAACAACAAATATTTCAAACTTTTTAAACAAAAAAAATGACTCACTTAGATACGGAACTAAAACTGCTGAGAGCAGAGCTAAACGAAATGTGGATGCTTGTCATCCGCCAGATGAATAAATCAAAAAGTGCATTATCACTGTTCGACAAAGATGTCGCCACCGATGTTGACATCAACGAGAAGCGCGTAAATGTTTATGAACTGAAAATTGACAGGGATTGCGAGAACATTCTGGCACTCTATAACCCTGTTGCCATTGACCTGCGCTTTGTTTTGGCTGTTCTCAAGATCAATTACAACCTTGAGCGCATTGGTGATTATGCCCAGGGAATAGCATTGATCATTAAAGAATTTGATCAGCCTTTTCAAAAGGATCTGTTCGATAAAACTGGCGTCATCCAGATGTATGAAGAATGTATTGCCATGCTTTGCGACACACTCGATTCTTTTGAAACAGAAAATAACCAGACTGCCCGTGCAATTTTCGGAAGGGATGAAAAGCTTGATACTATCAACAGAAAAGCCAATTCTGTAATTGCTGATTATATCAAAATGAATCCTAAGGAAATTGAACACGGACTCAGCATGCTTTCAATAATCAGAAGACTTGAGCGCGTAGGCGACCAGACCAAGAACATTGCTGAAGAAATTATTTTCTATATTGAAGCAAAGGTGCTAAAGCACCGGACAAAGGGGTTGGTGAACAAGGAAGAGAAGAAGCCTTGAAATACCAAGATCCAAGACCCAAATTTCAAATTCCAAGGGGTGCCACCTTTGAATTTGGAGTTTGAGATTTGGAGCTTATTTTTTCTTAACCCACAATTCCAAAATAAAGCTGAAAAACTCCAAAAGCAAATAATGCAATTACCGAGATTCCGATGGAAGCGCGGATCACGCGTTGACCCATGGTGCGTGCAATGGAGAACAAAGCAATCATTCCAATCGAGCAAATGATCATGGTGCCATAGAATGCCAGCAACAAAATAATTCCATAAGCAGGCGTTTCATTCCAGCCCTTTATCAGCATTGGTCCCATCACCAGGCTCCATCCAAGATAAGGATTGGGATTCAAAAAATTTACCATCACAGCCTTGAAAATGTTTTGTTGAACAGGTACTTTTTTATTTTCGTTTTGATTGAATGTACGCCAGTTTTTGTAGGCGCCATAAGCAAGATAGAGGAGAAACACACCGCCACAACACTGAAGAACATGCAGAAAATCATGGGGAACATTGGTAAGGGCGAGCAACACCAGAATGATAACGATCCAGTCGCTCAGCAATGGGGCAAACACCAGCGGAATGGTTTTGCGCCAGCCATGCGCCAGGCTCTGCGAAAACAGAAAAGCCTGAAATGGCCCCGGCTGCACCACGCAGGCAAAGGCATAAACGATTCCGAAAATTAGGTAGTTTAGCACGGGAGTTAACTAGTTTCGTGTTTCAAGTTTTGGGTTCGCCCCACTTGGAATTTGGAATTTGGGTCTTGGGTCTTTTTCAAAAGTCTTTGGCTTTACCAATTTTCCTTACTTCCACGCTGTTTCCTTCGCCCTGCAAAACGGGGCAGCCTTTGGCAAATTCAGCGGCTTCATCAACGGTGTCTGCGAGTATAATAACATATCCTCCGAGGGTTTCCTTAACTTTGCCAAAAGGACCTTCGGTGACAACACCTTTGTGCCAAACGATCTTGCTATCGTCGAACAGCAGACCATTACCACCAACCAGTTTTTTTTGTGCAACCATAGGTCCCAACCATGCATGAGTTTGTTGCATCCAGATATCCAATTGCTCTGCTGATGCTATTTTCTGTCCATCTTCATGACGGAAGATTAAAATGTATTCGTTCATTTGATTGAATTTATCTTTTACTAATTCCTTTTAAATCTTTTTCAATTGCACTTCAATGCGGCAATTTTTTATTGGTTGTAAATGTACAAATAATAATAAAAAGTAGTCACTGAAATAATAAAAAGAGAGACCTTCGCCTGTTTAAAATGCAAAAAGAAACTCAATAATTAACAACATGCCCTTTGCTTTGTTATTTCGTTATAAAAACAGCTTTCTATTAAATCCAGGGCTATTAAATTATACAATTTAGAAATGGTAAATTTCTTTTTGACCTATAGTTTTAGGGTAGTGTTTAATGAAATAACGAATTGAATTAATTATTGAATATTAATTTGAAAAGTAATATTGATTTGATAAAAAAGTTTAATTTTACTTGCTTTTTTAATAGGATACAGAGTCATGAAAATTAAAATTATTACATCATTTATCTGTTTGCTTTTTTTAGCCTGCTGCCAGTGCAATTACACCAGATTAAATGACAACGATGATGAGAACGATGCTGCTAAAATTGTTGACAAATTCTATATTCGTTATGAATTGCGCGACTTCACCAACATTCATAAACTGATGAGTAAAGAGTTTTTCAGCGCTACCGATTCAACCAAATTGGACAGCGCCCTGAGCAAGGTGCTTAGGAAATATGGCGGCGTTCGCGATCATACTATCATTGACTTTTCATCGAAAAGTGTTTCCGGAACCAACTCAGGAGCCGTTTATGAACTCCTCTATAAAGTGAATTACATTAACGATTCCACAAAGGAATTATTCAGACTGGAAAAAGTTGACAATGCTATAAAAATTGTGGGTTACTCTGTTAATCACGAAGAAATTTGATGACAAAAAAACAAGAATTGCAGAGGCTGTTTGATGAATACGAACAAGACATGAAAGGTTGGAAATTTTGCTATGAACAAGCCATTCCACGATTGTTAACTCACCAACCCGATACCTGAAACCCGAAACATTTTACATTGCTCCCAACAACAAATTATGAACATGAAACCCTGAACATCAAACTTTTCAAACCCTTCAAGCTCTTCAAACAATTCAAACTTTTCAAACTCTTTTCAACTTTGGAACAATTTTTGTTTACCTTTAACCAAATCAAAAACTAAAAGCTATGAAAAAGTCCATTCTTACCGTTGCAATTATTTTAATCGGTTCTTATCTTCAGGCACAGACATTGCGTTCAGTTACCAACACTGCTTTTAAAAGAGGCGAGCTGCTGCTCTATAAAGTTTATTACGATGCCATACTTACGGGAAAAGTAAATGCAGGCGAAGCCCAACTGGAAGTTAAAAATGAGAACACTCCTGTCAAAGGTCGCAGCACATACCATGTGGTGGGGCTTGGGCTTACCAAGGGAGCATTCAATTTATTCTTCAAGGTTGTTGACCGCTATGAGACCTATATTGATGAGGATGCTCTTGTACCCTGGGTTTTTATCCGCCGTGTGAACGAAGGTGGCTACAAGATAAGTCAGGACGTTACTTTTAACCAATTTAAAAATCTGGCTATCCAAACGAATAATAAAAATTCCACATCAAAAACCACTGCTGTGGACGAAAATATTCAGGACATTATTTCATCTTTCTATTATGCCCGCAACCTCGACTTTAGCGATGCTACAATAGGAAAAGAATATCCAATACCATTTTTCCTGGATGATTCCGTTTACACTTCAAAAATAGTTTACGAAGGAAAAGAAACCATCACCATTGATATGGGCACCTACAAATGTTTAAAATTTAAACCAATGGTTGCCACAGGCAGTGTGTTTAAAGACCCATATCCAATGACCCTCTGGATCAGCGACGATGCCAACCATATTCCCATACTTGCTGAATCGGCAGTGATTGTTGGAAAAGTAAAACTCGAGATCATCAAATACACAGGGCTTGCAAATACGCTAACGTCAAAAACACAATAATTTCTCAACATGTATTTTTAATCTTAACCCGGGAGACCGGGTTTTTTTGTTTGAATAAATACCGTTTCAAACTGTCATCACTCCGCAGCTTTTTTTGACAGTTTTCTTCTGACTACTTTTATAGTACCATCATATATCGGTCCGGATTTGATGCGTGTCGGAACGGATTTAATTAATCCATTCCGTTTTACTATCAGGATTTGTAATCCGACCAAAATTTAATAAACTGAACATCTATCATTGAAAATCCCATTATCCATGCCATATTTGAGCAATCGGACAATTTGAAATGTGAATCTTTTTAGCAAATTAAAGTCAGTAAAAAAATTTATCTTTTTTCAATAGTTTTATGGAATCCCGATTTTTTTTCATCTCTTAAGTGAATTCAGTCAAATTATTTTTATAAATTGCACCTTAATAAAAATCACTCACTATGAAAGCAAAGCTTGTTTTACTTATCAGTGTATTAACCATCCTCACTTTTGCAGGAAATTATTTTGTAAGCCGCCACATCGCGAAAGAAAAAGAAAATGCGAAAATGGCGCTGCTTGATGTCAAAGGCGGATATGAAAAATCGTGGGCGAAAATTGATTCGCTTATTGCCAAAGGCCTCACTAAATCGGCGCTTGAAGAAGTTCTGATCATTTACAAAAAAGCTAAAGCCGACAATAATGCCCCACAGTTTGTAAAGGCCATCATGTATAAAATGAAGCTCGAAAATGACTACAGCGAGGACTCGTACGAAAAAAGTATTGCATCGCTGAAGACCGAGCTTGCAGATGCTGCATTTCCTATAAAACCCGTGCTGCATTCGGTGCTTGCCGAAATGTACTGGCGCTATTATGTCATCAACCGCTACACCTGGTATAAACGCACGGAAACGGTCAACTATAAGGACGATGACATGAAGACATGGGACCTGAAAAAACTGATCAAAGAAGTAATTTCCAATTATGTTCTTTCGCTGAATGACGCGGAAAATCTGAAGAAGACAAAACTGGATCTTTACAACGACATCATTGTTGAAGACACAGCCGCCCGTTATTTGCGTCCCACACTCTATGATTTTCTTGCCCACAGGGCCGTTGATTTTTTTATGAACGACGAAGCCTCGCTAACCAAACCTGTTTATAAATTTGAGATCAACAATGAAGATTATTTAAAACCGGCAGCTGAGTTTGCAAAGCTTAACATCACGTCGAAAGATTCATTGTCGCTGAAATTCTATGCAACAAAGATCTTCCAGGACCTGCTGAGTTTTCACGCACAGGATGCTGATCCCTCAGCGCTGATAGATGCCGATCTGAAGCGTCTGAAATTTGTGAAAACAAATTCCGTATTGGAAACAAAGGACAGTTTGTATTTGCAGGCGCTGCTTGACCTTGAACCTAAATATTCAAAATTTGCAGCTTCAACAGATATCACCTATGCACTGGCAATGGCTTATTACACCAAAGGAAGTTTGTATAATCCGTCAAAATCGGAAGACTACAAATGGCTGTTGAAAAAAGCTGTTGAAAAATGTGACGAAGCCGTCAAGGCTTATCCCACATCTTATGGCGCGATGAGTTGTAAAAATCTGAAAGTGTCAATCCTTAGTACCAGTATTTCCATGCAGTTTGAAGAAGGCAATGCCCCCAACAAATCATTGAAAACACTGGTAAAATACAAAAATGGTTCCGGCATTTCATTCCGTATTATCAAGATGACTTATGACGAAAACAGAAAGCTCAGCCAGAAATATTACGGCCAGGATCTGATCAAACAATACCTGAAAAAGAATGTTGTGAAAGAATGGACTATAACATTTCCCAACGACAGCGACTACCAGCAACATGCTGCTGAGATGAAAATTGATGCACTCCCGCTTGGATATTATCTGATATTGGCTTCAAACAACAAGGATTTTTCAGTGCAGGATGATATCATTGCCTACTCCCATTTTTGGGTGACCAACATCAGTTATGTCAACAGGCAAAAAGACAAAGGCGCAATGGATTTTTATATCCTGAACAGGGAAACCGGTCAGCCTTTGAAAAACGTATCAGCGCAGGCAATCAAGAGCAGCTATAATGCATTTACGAGAGAGTATGAACCATCAAAATGGAAAAAATTCATGACGGATGAGAATGGTTATTTTGAAGTACCCATTGCAATTGACTACAATTATTTTTCAATGGAATTTGATCTTGGCAATGACCAGCTCATCACAGAAAATGATTTTTACCAGTATAAACCTTATGATTCGGACTATTCCAATTATCTGAAGACTTTCTTTTTCACCGACAGGGCTATTTACCGTCCGGGACAAACAATTTACTTCAAAGGAATATTGTTGAACACTGACAAGACCGGAAAAAAATATACCATTGCCACCAATGCAAAAACAACGGTTACTTTTTATGATGTCAATTATCAGAAAGTTTCATCTCTTGACCTTACTTCAAATGAATATGGTACATTTAACGGAACATTTACTGCACCTGCAGGCATCACAGGCCAGGTGTATATCACGAACGGCAGCGGAACTCAGTATTTCTCTGTTGAAGAATATAAGCGTCCGAAATTTTCAGCTTCCATTGATTCGGTAAAGGGGTCTTACAAACTTAATGAGATGATCACAGTTAAAGGATCGGCCATTGCTTACGCCGGCAATGTGATTGATAACGCAGATGTAAAATACAGGGTTGTGCGCACAGCATCTTTCCCCTACTGGTGGTATTGGTGGAGGGGATATTATCCGAGTTCACCACAGATGGAGATTGCACATGGCGATACAACAACCAACGAAAAAGGAGAATTCACCATAAAATTCAAAGCTATTCCGGATGCTGCCGTTTCAAAAAAATACACCCCGACATTTACTTACACTGTCTATGCCGATGTCACAGATATGACCGGAGAGACACGTTCTGCAGTGAAGTACGTTGAGGTTGGTTACAAAGCACTTTACATTTCACTCAACATTCCTTATGAGGTGGAGAAATCGGACAAAGCAGAATTTGACCTTTCCACCATGAACCTGAATGGTGAAAAACAACCGGCAACGGGAACAATAAAGATCTACAAATTAAAACAACCTGATAAAGTATTCCGCACGAGGTTGTGGGATAAACCTGACAAATACCTCATGACAAAGGAAGAATATTCCCAGGCATTCCCCTTCGATCTTTACGATGACGAAAACAATATGTATAAGTGGGAAAAGGATACAAAGGTGTTTGAGATGAATTTTGAAACACCAGGGGATTCTGTTGTCAAAATAAAAGATCTTGAAGACTGGAAGATCGGGTCGTATGTGGTGGAAGCCAAAAGCAAGGATAAATATGGCGAGGATGTTGACTTTTACAGTTACTTCACCGTGTACGGAAAAAAGGAAAAACAGGTTCCTGACAATTCCATCAACTACTTTTCAGTGGTAAAAGATAAGTGCGAACCGGGCGACAGCGCTTCATTCATTATTGGCACAAGAGACTCAAATACTACCTTCCTTTACGAACTGGAATATGATGGGAAAATACTGAAGAAAAAATGGCTGAAAATGAACAATGAACAAAAACTGATCTATGTTCCGGTCAAAGAAGATTATCGCGGCGGGCTCTCTATTCACATGATCACTGTAAAACACAACAGGTTTTTCAACAATGAGCAGGTGATAACAGTACCATATACAAACAAAGAATTAGACATAAAATTCGAAACTTTCAGGGATAAGTTATTGCCCGGTCAGAAAGAGCAGTGGAAAATAAAAATTAAAGGTAAGAATGGCGATAAAGTGGCTGCTGAAATGTTAGCCACAATGTACGATGCATCGCTGGATGCCTATAAGCCGAATTACTGGTATTTCAACATCTACGATTCATATTATTCTTCACTTTATTGGGATTCTTATTACTGTTTCAACACAAACACTTCAACATCCTATTCCTTTTATGACAACTTATATTCATATCCGAAGTACAGGTATTACGACAAGCTGAACTGGTTCGGATTTGAATATGGCGGCTATTACAGGTATAATAATTATTACGGCTATGATGGCGATTATCAGGAACAGGCCGAAATGGAGACAAAGGCTGTCGGGCAAAGTACATTTGGTCTTGTTTCAGACAGGGCCATCTCCGGTGAAGATAAAGAAAAATATAAAGATGTTGCTAAAAACGAAGAAAACAGTAAAGTGGATGAGAGTTCGAATATACCTGTTTCAACTGTTACTGCCGGGATTGGTGGGGTTGCAGCTCATGAAGCTACAGGCAACAAAGCAGGCGAGCTTTTACCCGGAGGTAGCGGACCTACAATATCATTAGCAGGTGTTCAGGCAAGGGCAAATTTTGATGAAACAGCTTTCTTTTTCCCGCAATTGCAAACTGATGAAAATGGAGAAGTGATCATTTCATTCACCATTCCGGAAGCATTGACAAAATGGAAAATGATGGGACTTGCCACCACAAAAGACCTTAAGATCGGTCAGATTGAAAAAGAACTCGTCACACAGAAACAGTTGATGATAGTTCCAAATGCACCCAGATTTTTCAGGGAAGGCGATACACTTTCTTTCTCAGCAAAAGTTTCAAATCTCACTACCAAAGAAATGAAAGGCACTGCACAATTGTTCCTCTTTGATGCCACAACCATGAAATCCATTGATGCTTTATGCAGTAACTCCGACACTATAAAAACCTTTACATCTGCAAAAGGACAAAGCGCTTCACTGACATGGAAAATAATCATTCCTGAAGGTATCAGCGCTATTAAATACAAAACTGTTGCAACTGCAGAAAGCTATTCAGATGGTGAAGAAATGGTGATACCTGTTTTGAATAACCGCATGCTGGTAACCGAAACTCTTCCTTTGCCGGTACGCGGAAAAGAAACCAGGAATTTTTCTTTTACAAAACTTCTCAATTCGAAATCCTCAACCACGCTGAAGAATTATAAACTGACACTTGAGTTTACTTCCAACCCTGCATGGTACGCCATTCAAGCGCTTCCTTACATGATGGAGTATCCTTATGAATGTGCAGAGCAGGTTTTCGATCGTTATTATGCAAACAGCATTGCAACGCATATTGCAAACTCATACCCCAAAATTAAAGCAGTGTTCGATAGCTGGAAAATACTTCCCTCGGATGCTTTGCTTTCAAAACTCGAAAAAAATGAAGAACTCAAATCATTGTTGCTCGAAGAAACTCCATGGGTTTTGCAGGCCAAAGACGAAAGTGAAAGAAAGCAAAGAGTAGCCCTTCTTTTCAACCTGAATAAAATGAGTTACGAGCTTGATAAAGCCTTGAAAAAACTTGAAAAAATGCAGTTGTCGAATGGCGGCTTTCCCTGGTTTGGCGGTGATGAAGATGACAGGTATATTACCCAATACATTGTCACCGGACTGGGACATCTGAATAAATTAGGCGTTACGGATATCAAAGAAAACACTAATTGCTGGCGTATGGTGCAGAGTGGTGTGAAATATCTTGACGACAGGATGAGGGAAGATTATGACTGGATATTGCAAAATTATACGAAGGAAGAAATGGCCAAAAACCATCTCAGCGAACTGGAAATTCAATATCTCTATTCACGTACCTATTTTCTTGATGACATTAAAATAACCAGTAAGAATGAAGACGCATATAATTATTTCCTTGGACAGGCTAAAAAATACTGGCTCGATAACAGCCGCTACCTGCAAGGGATGATCGCACTTGCTTTGAACCGTACAGGCAATAAAACGACTGCTACAGACATCATGAAATCACTGAAAGAAAATTCTATTTCAAGTGATGAAATGGGCATGTACTGGAAGGATATGTCATCAGGATATTACTGGTATCAGGCTCCTATTGAAACACAGTCGTTGCTGATTGAAGCTTTTGATGAAGTAGCCAACGACAGTGTATCCGTTGAAAACTTAAAGGTATGGTTGCTGAAACAAAAACAAACACAGGACTGGAAAACCACCAAGGCTACTGCTGAAGCATGTTATGCCTTGCTCCTTCGCGGTGCCAACTGGCTTGCCTCTGATCAGCTTGTTCAGATAAAAGTTGGTGATGAAGTGGTGGATCCTAAAAAAATGGACAATGTAAAAGTTGAAGCAGGAACAGGTTATTTCAAAACATCATGGAGTGGAAAAGAGATCACTCCTGAAATGGGAAATGTCACTGTCACCAAGTCTGACAATGGTGTTTCATGGGGTGCACTTTACTGGCAATATTTCGAACAACTCGACAAGATAACACCGGCAGTGACACCATTGACACTTAGTAAAAAATTGTTCCTGAACAAGACGTCTGACACAGGACCTGTACTGGATCTTATCACTCCCACCACCAAACTAAAAATTGGCGATAAGATAACAGTACGTATCGAACTCAGTGTTGACAGAACGATGGAATATGTTCACATGAAAGACATGCGGGCTTCGGGTTTTGAACCAGTGAATGTGATCTCGCAATACAAATACCAGGATGGATTGGGGTATTATGAAAGCACCCGCGATGCATCAACAAACTTCTTCTTCTCTGTTTTACCAAAGGGTACTTATGTTTTCGAATATCCTCTGTTCGTTACGCATGATGGTAATTTTTCAAATGGCATTACCAACATAGAGTGTATGTATGCTCCTGAATTCAGCGCACATTCCGAAGGGATAAGAGTGAAGATTGGAAAGTAAGGAAGAAGGTAAAGAGTATAGGGCAAATGAAAACTCATTTATGCATTATCGAATGAATATCATGGGCATCGAAAACTATGTGTTTTTCTATGTATCTACGATGACTATGCGGTAAAGAAAGAGAAAAAATTACAACATAGGATCATAGGAACATAGGCTTCACATAGGAAAAAGTTATTTACAGAGGAAGAGAAATAGGGTATCGGAGTTCGATCTTGAACTCCATACCCTATGTCATTTTCAATCTGAATTAATAAAACTACCCGACTCTTATTTGGTGCAATTGTCCTTGATGGCTTTATCGGCTTCTTTTAGTCCCAACTGACTTGCTTTTGTGAAATCAGTGCAGGCGCTTGTCTTGTCATTGTCTTTTAGCTCGGCCATCCCTCTGTTGTAATAGGCTTCAGCAAATTTTGGATTTAATTTAATGGCCTTGTTGAAATCCTTAATTGCTTTTGAATAATTACCTGCATTGTGATATGCCAGGCCCCTGTTATTATACACATCCGTATCATTCGGATTATAGCGGAGAGCTTTTTTATAATCTTTGATTGCAGAGGCATAATTTCCCGCATTGTTATTTGCCAAACCCCTGTTATAATAAGCAGATTCATCATAAGGGTTGAATTCAATTACCTTGCTGTAATCCTTAATAGCATCTGTAAAATTCCCTGAATTGTAATTTGCCAGTCCCCTGTTATAGTAAGCTGCAACATCATTCGGTTTTAATTCTATGACCTTGCTATAGTCCTTTACTGCATCCGCAAATTTCATGGTATCGGCATTTGCTAAACCCTTGTTATAATAAGCCAGGGCATCGGAAGGTTTCAATGCAATAGCCTCATTAAAATCGTTCATTGCATCAGCATACTTTCCTGATTTTATATTGGCCATTCCCCTGTAATTATAAGCAATTTCAAAATTCGGATTTATCTCAATCGCTTTGTCAAAATCCTTTATTGCTTCTGCGTATTTTCCCATTTCATAATACGCCATCCCTCTGTTATTATAAGGTGATGCAAGCTCAGGAGTCAGCTTCACTGCCATGGAATAATCCTTTATCGCTTTTGTATAATTGCCAAGGTATTTATAGGCCAGACCTCTGTTGTTATATGCTGCCGAGAAATCCGGTTTAATTTCAATGGCGATGTTGAAATCTCTGATAGCATCAATATAATAGCCGGAATTAAAGTTTGTCAATCCTCTTTTATTATAGAGACCAGCATAGTTAACCGTGTCGTGATTGGTGACTACGGGCTTGCTATTGTCGTAGGAGTAATAAGAATCCTGTACAGCCGCTCTATGAATACTGTTTATTGACCACAGAGAAATTATTGCCAGAAAAACAAAAAATGATCGCATATTATTAAATCTTAAAATTGTTAAACTTAAAGCTACTTTTCACTTATGTCAAAGTTATAAAAATAAGTGAAATAAAACTAATTTGAGAAGCAAAATTTATGCCAGATATCTTGTGTTTCTCTTGTGATGATACGATTTATTTTTGTCGGGCATGGGAATATGAAATGTTTATATTCAGAAGACTTTAAAACCCGATTTTTCCATCATGAAGTAATGTTGCTCCTATTCAAAAAAGACAAAAAACCCATTGCATAGTAATCATGCAATGGGTTTATATTTTGAAACCTAAAGAAGTCTTTGTCCTGACTTGATCAGCCAGTTTTAAATCTTCCGTGTTTCATCAAGGTTGAATTTATTCTTTTGTGAACTTTTTGGTAGAAATGATACCTTCCTTGTTCATGAAAGTAACAAAGTATAAACCTCTTTTAAGTGTGCTGACATCAATAGAAGCATTGTTTCCTGAAACTTTGAAGTTCTCTATAGCTTCTCCAATAACATTCGATACCTTTACTGTTTCTATTCCTTCGATATTGTTGAAATAAAGTACTGATGAAACAGGGTTAGGGTAAACTGAAATTAAATTATTGACAGGATTAATATTGTGAATACCTATATTAGTGTTGGTAACGGAAATACTATCAACTTCCCAATCAGTTGCACTGTCAGCAGTACAAACATATCTGAATGCAACAAAAACGTTAGCTCCGACATAGGATGCTAAACTTACATTTCCCGAGCTTTTCCATGTCCTGGTACCTGATATATTTGTAGGAGGCAACACCAGGCTGCTTGTGATGTCTGTCCATGTAGCTGTAGCTGGCAATCCTGTTCCATTATAGTTTGTTGACACTAAAACTTTAATTGGGCGACCGGCAAATTTCTGGCAGGAAGAAAATTTCAATGTTGCATTAGGGTAAGTAACGGTGCTGAATCCCGGTGAAATGAACCATTGTTCCTGTGCCGTTTGTCCTGTTGCCAAATAACCATTACAATGTGCGTAATAGTTTCCTGACGTACTATAATGTCCCACATACCATGCATCAGTACCAGTCACACTCTGTACCGACCAACCACCATAGGTGATAGCAGTACTATCAAGCGTATTTAAACTATCAGGTGCAACAGCATTGAAATATCTGTAAATTGGCAAAGACCTGAAGCTTTGACCATACGAAAAATTAATTGCAATCATAGTTGCAATTACAACAAAAAGTAAATTTTTTCTCATATCAATAACGATTTAAATTATTTTTAAAAAAGTCAACAAAGGTAATTGAAAATTTTATACTGACAATAACGCTCTGATATTAATTTTTTGTTAACTATGGATTTATGATGCAGTGCATCAATTCAACCATATTATCATCAGCTATTCAAGAACTGTTTTACAAACAAAAGATCCATTGTGCGAAATTTATTACACAATGGATCTTGAATAACGTGGAGCGTACGGGAGTCGAACCCGTGACCTCTAGACTGCCAGTCTAGCACTCTAGCCAACTGAGCTAACGCCCCATTTTCATTTGCGAAAGTATAAATTTTTCCGAATGTAAGAAGTATAATTTCTAAATTTTCTGTTTACACCTGCACCAATTTAAAGAAAGATGCTTTAAAATTGTTGTGACATTAGTGGTATGCGCATGCCAGTGTTGCTATACTTATTTTAATTCCCGGTATTTTGGCCAAATTGTTAATGCAACTTTCAATTGTAGCTCCTGTAGTGATCACGTCATCCACAAGTAAAATGTGTTTGTTTTGTAAATGGTCAGGATTTCTCAATTCAAAAACTTCTTTTACATTTTCCCACCTGTTGAATTTGGATTTTTTTGTTTGCGATTCTGTTTTGGTTGTCTTTATCAGAGTTCCGGTATCTACTTCAACATTCATTGACTGCGCTATGCCTTTTGCGATGATCTCGCTTTGATTATATCCTCGTTTTATCTGTTTTTTGTGATGCATAGGAACAGGTATGATACACTCAACGGTATTGAAAAACGGAGATTTTGAAAGTTCTTTTCCATAAAGACTTCCAATGTGCAAACCAATATCTTTTTGACCTTTGTACTTAAGTTGATGTATCATGTGTTGCACATTGCTTCCTTTTGAGAAAAAATAATACGATGCTGCTGAATGAATCACCACTCTGCCCCAAAACATTTGGGTAATATGGTTTTCTTTATCAAGATGAAAATTCGTTTTTGGCATGTGATACTGACAGTGGGAGCAAATGCATTTTTCGTGTTTAAAAAGACTCTTGTTGCACGCCATACAAAGACGTGGGTAGAACAATGAAAAGAAATCATTCAGTATGGACAAAAAAGGATTCATAAGGAGCAGAATAAATAAATCTTTTTAAATTGTTTTCAAAAATAAACTAAATTTGCACAAACTATTTCAATAAAAATGGAAAAGAAAGATCAATTATTTATTCAGTTGCTCTATGTTTTCCACGCTTCTGCAATGCAGGCGTTGGGAAAAGTGAAAAGCCCTGTCACCGGAAAGATTGAAAAAAATATGGAACAGGCTAAACAATCAATTGAAATGATTGAAATGATCAGGGAAAAAACCAATGGCAATTTATCACCTGAACTGATAAAAGCTATGGATACTTTCCTGACTGAGATCAGGCTTAACTATGTTGAAGAGATGAATAAAAAATAGTTTTCAAATAAAATTAATTATAAAGTCAAAACTAATTGACCATGGAAAACACAGAACCAAAACAAAAAGACAAAATTTATAAAATCATTATTGCCGTCCTTGCTCTGATCATCATCATTCTTTGCTGGCAGCTTATTGTTACCAAAACAAAGGTGAATACATTTACGATCGAAAAAGACAAGGCTACCACAAAAAGTGCAATGCTTCAACATGAGCTGGATTCTTTAATCATACAGCATGATAAAATTAAAAAAGAATACAGCACTCTTTCAGGACAACTTTCGGGTAAAGACAGTATCATTCTGGCCAAAGCAGATGAAATTCAAAAACTGATAGCATCGCAGGCAGATTATACAAGGATCAAAGCTAAACTTGAGTATCTGCGGGGAATTACACAGGGTTATGTTTCGCAGATTGATTCACTCTATCGTGTCAACAAAGTTCTCAAAGATGAAAACGTTGTCATCAAAGATAAATACAGTAAAGAACAAGTAAAGACAACCGAACTTACCAAAGACAAAGAAGACCTGACAACAAAAGTAACACTTGCTTCAACACTGAAAGCATACAATATAAAAGGGGTTCCTGTCAGAAAAAAAGCAGGTGGTAAAAAGGAAGAGGTAGAAGAAAAGGCCAAGAGAACTGACAGAATAAAAGTGACCTTCACACTTAGTGAAAACCTAATTGCTCCCAGCGGGAACAAGACTGTTTATGTCCGAATTGCCCGACCGGATGACAAGATACTTACTGTTAGCGCTGACGCTGCTTACACTTTTGTTTACAACGGAGCGAATATCCAGTATTCCATGAAGAAAGATATAGACTACCAAAACAAAGCAATGGATATGACTTTGTACTGGGATAAGCTTGAAGATTTCACTGCAGGAACCTACGTAGTCTCGGTTTTTGCAGATGATGTCATCATAGGTGAATCACAATTTTTGCTGAAATAAAATTGTCGTGAATGGAAAATTCAGATTATTTTTTCAATACTGAGAATGGCAAACGAAAGGAAAAAAATTTCCTGACGTTTTTTATACTCCTGACAATAGTTCTCACTATTGCTTGTGTGATCCTTACATGGCAAATGGTAGAATTCAGAGATCTTGCAAAACAGGAAAGCACTGCTAAAACTGAAGCCATCACTGCAAAAGAGAACTTACTTAACAAACTCAAAAATCTTGAACTGGAATATGATGAATTAAGTAAGGAATATGAAGGCCTTGACAGTGTATTCACCAATGAGAAAACAAAGATTGCTTCGTTGATGGATGAAATAAAAAACCTGAAAGGATCAACGTCAACTGAAAATTACCAGGCCAAAGTTGCAGAACTTGAAAAACGACTGAAAGATTACATTTCAAATATTGATGAACTGAAATCGAAGAACGAAATTCTAAGCGGTGAAAATCTCAAAATAAAAAACACTCTTGACTCTGCTCTGAATAAAAATATTGAAATCGCTTCAAAAAATTTAACCCTTACCGAAAAAGTCAAATCTGAAGCTATCCTTAAAGTATCTGATATGGTTTCGCAGGGGATCCGTTTCAATGCCCGCAAACAGGAGGTTCCTACGCGAATCGCCAAGAAAGCACAGCGCATCAAAACATGTTTCTCTCTTACTGAAAACATGCTTGCTGTGAAGGGTTATAAAATTATTTACGTTCGTATTGCCGATCCTAACAATACTATTTTGTGCCTATCGGAAAGCGATATTTTTACCTTCAAAGACAAGAGCATTGTCTATTCTGCAAAGAAGGAGATCTATTACGACAACTCATTGCAGGATGTGTGTATTTACTGGGAAAAGGTGAAGGATTTCAAAAAAGGAACTTATTACATTGATGTCTTTGCTGATGACAACCTGTTGGGTACTTCAACTATTACATTTGAGTAAATAGTCATTAGCCAACAGTCATTAGTCATTAGTCATTAGTCAGTAGTCATTAGTCATTAGTCAGTAGTCAGTAGTCAGTAGTCAGTAGTCAACAGTCAACAGTCAGGGGTCAATAGTCAATGGTTGTTAGCCAAAAAAGTTTTATTTAAAAAAGTTTTACTGCAAGTTGGTTGAAAACTGACCAATGACGAATGACCATTGACAAGTGAGCATTGACTTTAGAAGCAGATTATGACTAGAGTTTGCTTGCCAGCACTGCTGTTTTTTTGTAGTGTTTAGTATTCCCTTTTAGGTCGAAGACTTCGAAATAAATGATGTAAATTCCGATACGGGCTTTTTCATTTTCATCAGTGATGCCATCCCATGAAAAAGAACCTGAAGTTGCAAACAAAACATTTTTCACCAGGTTGCGGATAAGCCTGCCTTTTGCATCGTAGATCACTACTGTACCCATGTATCCAGGTTCGCTAAAGTGATAACCGATATTCAAAACATCATTGTGACCATCATTATCTGGTGAGAAAATTTCTGGAGATATCGTTACCGGATCATCAGAAATTGTTCCTTCTGAAAATTGCGAATTCTTATAAGCGGGTGTTCCGAATCCTGCAGTTTCTGCTGCTGAATGCCAATTTGTCTTATCATCCGTTGGTCTGTCGAAGCTGATGCGTTCAAGTGAAACACCCTGGTTAGAATTTAATAATGGATAGAACATATCCGCTGAATAAACCAACTTATCAATGACAGTAGTGAGATTTTTCAAAGCTATTACAACAATGCCGTTATCGTTGTTCATTGCTGATAATGCAGGCTGTTCTGCAAATCCATTGATGTTTGCTGTATAATACTGGCTTTTGACCATTGCTGCATTGGTAGTGAGTACCACATAATCCTGCGGGAACACAAGAAATCCTCCGGGCGAAAGTGTCTTTACATCAGTGAGAGTTGAGGTAATGGTATCGTAAGAAGAGATTACAAGATCTTTCAAGTCAAAAACCTTGTCGGTACGGTTATACAATTCAACATAATTCACGCCATTCCCTTTAGGGTTTGAGAGAATTTCATTGATCACTATGGCGTTTGGTAAAGGAATATCAGGAATTGCAAAACGTGCAGAACTATTCACCGGAAGAGCATTTCCTGCACAGTCTTTCAAAGTATCCAAAACAGTGACATTATAAACTATTCCGGTTTGCAGAGTTGGGGTTAAACCAAGTATCACTGACAGGTAATCCGGCGCCACAGGGCTTGCTGTCGCAGGGTTTCCAATGCCATTGTCAATTGTAAAATTCAATGGATTTTGCAGGAAAAGGCTATCCATCGGTTCGCTGAAGTAAAGCTGAACACTGTAATTAACTACACAGGCCCTTACAAGTTGCGGTGTTGCATGATCGGGATTCGGGGCGTTCACTGAATTTATTGCACCCGGTGTACCTCCCAAAACTCCTGTTGAAGCCCGCCAGTTTGATTCTCCCCCACATGGATTGTTTGGATCAATCTGCTCAATTGACCATCCTCCGTTTTTTTTATTCGGATCCTGATACCAGTCATCAGTAAAGGTAACGGTTGAAATTACACGTTCAAGAGAATCATACAGTGTCAGCGTCTCGCCGGTGTTTGTGACTCCAAAGCTGGTTACACCTATTGTTGTTCCATAATTCATCAGTGACAATACTCCGGTAGTTGTTGTCAGCAGTAAAAAACCGAGGGGATTGATACTGGTATCGGGCAGGGTTTTTATTGTTGTCCCCATTCTGAACATCCATCCTTTTAAACTGATCGGGTAAATTGTGCAGTTGTACAATTCCACATATTCATAATTTGGAAGCCCCAATGGCGGATCAGGATCGGCCATGATCTCATTGATGACCACGTCATGTTCTTTGGGAGTATAGAAAGAAAACATCAGGCTGTCGGGCAGCATGGTATTATTGCTTAGATCCTGAACATTTCCAATGTAAATAGTATAGAGTGTTGCCGGTGCAAATGAAGTTGTAAATACCAGGTGAACCAGCGAGGCATCAGCACTGTCAGGGGTAGCTGATCCCGGATTTCCTATGCCATTATTAACGAAATAATTTCCGGCATCTCCGGCTGTTGCTGCATCTGTATTTTCTGAAAAATGCACATCAAGTTGATTTGATGAAATTACATGAACCGAATTTACTTTTGGTGGAATGGTATCAACCTCTATTGGCCCCACATAAAAATCATCGAAATAAAATTTGGTGCTGTTGCTGCTGGTATATTTGCAGAACACACCAAACCACGCAGTGCTTGTAAAAGTATCATCAAATCCTGCTCCTTCCGGTTGAAAATTTGTTCCTCCAAGGGGATCAGAAAATAATGACCAGTTGCCCGCATTGTCGCGGACAACTTTTATCCTGAAAGCATTTACTGTATTGTTTGTATAAACAATGGTTCCCGCAATGATCTTTGTAAAAGTTGTTCCCGATTGCAGAAAAAGTGAGAGGCTGTCTTTTCCATCGCCATAATCGCCTAGCTGCACAAAATAACCATTCAGCGGTCCTTTCAGGTTGGGCTGATCGCTCACAAGGTAAACCCTGCCGTTGTTGTTTGCAGAAGTAGCAAACGACATCTTCGCCCAAAAATCCCATTCAGTGTTGTCAACAAGACCGTTTGGAGTGGACAAATATGCAGTGTCTGATGGAGGAGTGTAGGCAATGGTTGCATTTAGCTGCAGTTGTTTTGAAGTGCTGATTTTAAATTCTGTTGTTTCGCCAGTCCATGTAGGGTTGTTGGTAAAATCGCCGTCACTGAAATTATCCGTAAGCTGGCAATAGACCTGCAAAGGAAAAAGTAATAATAGGATGAGGTAAACTTTCATAAAAAATACTTACAAAATGATCAGTCCGGTAAATAGATATTATAAAAAACTTGGTAAATGTAGGAATATTTAAATAAACAAACAGAAAAGAGTTTGAAAAGTTTTAAGGGTTTGAAAAGTTTGAGGTTTGAGTTTAATGTTTAAAGTTCAAAGTTGCCGTAGTGCAATGACCCAATGACCATAAAAAATTTGAGATTTTTGATTTAAGATTTGAGATTTTTTGGATGCGGATAACACGGATTTTAATGACTAATGACTCAATGACAATAAATGACACAACCTGTCCCGTACCAATGTTCGGGAAGCAATTGCCCAATGACTAATGACAAATGACCCAATGACCGTTAAAGATTTTTGATTTTTGATTTGAGATTTTTTAGATACGGATAACACGGATTTTAATGACTAATGACTAATGACTATTGACTGTTATACTTTTTTTGAAACAAATGAAAAATTCAGTATGTTTGCAATAAAAAAGATATTGTTATGAAAAAATTCTACCTGTTATTCTTGCTTGCATCAATGACATCATGCTTGTTTGCACAGGATCTGAAAACTCCTGATTTTTTTATCGCTCAAATTCCCGCCTATCCTTCCGATCCGAAAACTTACCAACAAAAAATTGACACACTCAAGCTGATTGACCAGGGAATTGAAACTGCGCTGGCTGCCTATGATCAGGCAATGGAAAGCGCCGAAGCCAAAATTGATCCGGCAATAGTGGCTCAGAATTACATGAACAGCATGAGCAGTGTTTCAGCTGTAAAAGGAGCTCAGAATCAGGCTTTCCAAAACAATGCTGATGCAGATACCAACAAGGGCGGCTATGCTACAATTATGAATAATTTTACGAAAACCTACAAATCAAACCAGGCCCTTTATGATGCTGACATGAAGAAAAATGTTCAGCCCATTGACGACTCTTTGCTACTCATGCAGGGGGAACAGGGCAAAGCCGGACAAGAAAAAATGAAACAACTTGCAGTGAGACGAAAAGCTGCATACAGTATTATCATGAACAAATACCTTTTAGGCGGAAATTCAGTTTTTGAAAAACTACTGGACAATTATAAAAATTATATGCTTGGCACTTCCATACCCAAATTTGACCTGCAGGAAAAGGACCAACTGAAAGTTTTTAACCTTACATATGCCCCCCACTCTGTTGCCCTGAAAGAATTACAAAAATATCTCTGGCAATATGAGTACATCCTTCGGAATTTTAAAGATTATGTAGAATAAGTGGGAAGCTTTAAGTTTCCCAAGAATTTTACATTTTGTTGATTTTACATTTTGTTGATTTTTGATTGCTACATCTTTCACATTTCAAATCCAAAAGTCAACTCTAAATGCTTATGTCAAAAATAAAATTCCCCCTTTTTCTTCCCCCCTCTTCCCATCTTCATCTTTTTTACTAATTTTGATTTTTTTCCTGCTGATTGATTTTCTCAAATGAGAGTTGTTATACAAAGGGTTTCCGGAGCATCGGTTGTTGTTGATAATAAAACTACAGGCAGCATCGGCATCGGCCTGCTTATTCTTGCCGGTTTTGAAGATACTGACACAATGGATGACATTGAGTGGTTGAGCAGGAAAATTGTGCAGTTGCGGATATTTAATGATGATCAGGGTTTGATGAATCTTTCGGTTCAGGATGTTGCCGGACAGCTTTTGCTGGTAAGCCAGTTCACGCTGCATGCCAGCACTAAAAAGGGCAACAGACCTTCGTTTATCAAAGCTTCCAAACCTGAAATTGCTATTCCTTTGTACGAAAAATTCAAAAAACAACTGGAGAAAGAAAGCGGAAAGCCTATGCAGACGGGCGTTTTCGGAGCAATGATGAATGTAAGCCTCGTGAATGATGGACCTGTGACCATTGTGATGGATACTAAAAATAAAGAATAAACGTTAGGAGAAAAAGTGCCTAAAGTATGCTAGAGTGACTAGAGTGTACTAAAGTTAAGGGGAATTGGGATAACAACAAAAATGAACAACAAACTACAAATAAAATCTTTTTTGATCATAGCCATCAGTATTATCAGTGTTCTATTAGCTTCAAATTGCTTTTCCCAACCTAAAAATATTATGATAGGCAACCAGAATGATCCGGAAGAAGTTTCTATCTGCATCAATCCAAAAAAACCTAGCCAGCTTGTTGCTGGAGCGAATATCAACAATTACTATTTCTCGAACGACACAGGCAAGACCTGGCGGAGCGGACTTCTCAACAGCAAATATGGTGTTTGGGGAGACCCCTGTGTGGTTGTTGACACCTTTGGTAGTTTTCTTTTTTTCCATCTTTCCAATCCACCGGGTGGTTCGTGGGTTGACAGGACAGTATGTCAAAAGTCCACCGATGGCGGCGTTAGCTGGTCGCAGGGAACCTATAGCGGGCTTAACGGAAAGAAGGTGGAGGATAAGCACTGGGCTTATGTTGACAGGAAAACGAACCATATTTTTGTCACATGGACACAGTTTGACAAATACGAAAGCAAAAACCCAATGGACAGTTCCAACATCATGTTCACAGAATCCTTTGATGATTGCAGAACATGGACTGCTGCCAAAAGGATCAATAAAGTGGCGGGTGGTTGTATGGATAATGATAAAACGGTGGAGGGTGCTGTTCCCGCCGTTGGCCCTGATGGAGAAATCTACGTAGCGTGGGCTGTAAACGAAGGCATTCACTTCAACCGCTCGCTCGACACAGGAAAAACATGGCTGGAAAAGGAGATCTTTGTAAGTGATATGCCGGGAGGATGGGATTATAAAATTTCGGGACTTCAAAGATGCAATGGAATGCCCATCACTGTCTGCGACCTGAGCAACGGACCAAACAAAGGAACCATCTATATCAACTGGTCGGATCAGCGAAAGGGCGCAAAAAACACTGATGTCTGGCTGGCAAAATCAACCGACAAAGGCATGACCTGGTCGAAACCCGTCAGGGTTAACAATGATTCAACAAAAACCCAGCAGTTCCTTTCGTGGATGGCGATAGACCAGACCAACGGTTATCTCTATATTGATTTCTACGACAGGCGCAATTACAGGGATAGTAAGACTGACGTATATCTTGCACAATCGAAAGATGGTGGCAATACTTTCACCAATATCAAAATCAGCCAGAGAAATTTCAAACCCAACGACAAGGTTTTTATGGGCGACTACAACAACATCACTGCCTGTAATAATATCATCAGGCCAATGTGGACGAGCATGGATGAGCATGGAGGTTTAAGTGTGTGGACCGCTTTGATAAGCGTGAAAGATTTTGATAAAGTTGAAAAAAAATAATGAAAAAGAACCGGAAATAATACCCATTGATGAATGAAAGTATCAATAACTAAAATATTCTTCCTTCTGTTGACATCGCTGTCATTGATGATAAGTGAAAAAGCATCCTCGCAATATAAAAATGTATTGATAGGTAACAAAAATGAACCTGAGGAGACCACAATTTGCATCAACACCAAACATCCTAACATAATGATCGCTGCTGCAAATACTGAAAATTATTACTTCTCTTCCGACACCGGCAAATCTTGGAGGGCGGCATCTCTTCATTCCACTTATGGTGTGTGGGGCGACCCCTGTCTTGTGGTTGATTCTTTGGGAAGTTTTTATTATTTCCATCTTTCAAAGTCATCGAATGGCAATGCTTACGATAGGCTGATATGTCAGAAATCCCGCGACAAAGGCATCACCTGGTCGAACGGAACTTATTTCGGACTGGATGATAAGCAGTCGCAGGACAAAGAATTTGCCACAATAGATCCTAAAACAAATTACATCTACGTTCTCTGGACCGAGCAAAAGAAAAAACAAATGCACGAACAGCCGCGAACCATTACGGATATCATGCTTTCCATCTCTAAGGATTTTGGCAAAACATGGTCGAAAGGAATGAAAATAAATGAGAAATCAGGACCCGATTTTGACAACTGGAAAACTGTTATCGGAGGCATGCCCGTGACTGGTCCAAACAGTGAAGTGTATGCTACATGGGTGAGCTATGAAGGAATTTATTTCGACAAATCACTCGACAGTGGCAAGACCTGGATGAACAAAGATAAAATGGTTGCCCCGCTGATGGATCAGTGGGCGATGAACATCTCCGGCATGTACCGTTGTTATATTTTCCCGATCATGGCGGTTGATTGCAGCAGCGGTCCTTACAAAGGTTCAATCTACATTGCATGGGCTGATAAAAAGAAAGGAACTGCCAACGCAAATATCCTTTTTACGAAATCCACTGATCAGGGAGCAACCTGGTCAACGCCCGTAAAGGTAAATAATGATTCAAATGCAAGGCAGCACTATATGCCGTGGATCACCGTGGATCAAACCAACGGCAATATCTATCTCGCATTTTACGACCGCCGGGATCATAAGGATGATAAAACGGATGTCTATATGGCAAAGTCATCTGATGGTGGAAAGACCTTCAGTAATTTCAAAGTCAGCGAACGGTCTTTCACTCCGAAGAGCAGCACATTTATGGGTGACTATCTCGGATTGATTGCTTACAATAACATCATAAGACCGATCTGGACTTCTGTTGATGATCATCAAAACCTGAGCGTGTGGACAGCGATCATCAGCGCTGACAAGATAAAATAAGTGTGCTAAAGTGTACTAAAGTGTCTAGAGTGTCTAGAGTTTGGGAAGCTTTGAACAACAACAAACAACTAACTACTAACAACAAACTACTAACATTTTAAACTTTTCCTTTGATCCAAATCTACTTTCAAAAATATTCGAAATTCATTTTCACCCTTGTGTTTTTTGGTGTTTCGCAATTTATTTATTCGCAGAATATCACAGGGAAGGTTATTGATGCCCAATCAAAGGAGCCGCTTGCGTTTGTGAATATACTGGTAAATCAAAACAACCAGGTTCATCAAACGGATATTGATGGTGTTTTTACTATCAATAATGTTTCAAAAACCGATTCTCTTCAATTCAGTTATGTGGGTTACGAAACCTATAAATACAAAGTAACTGAGAAGACAAACCATATAGTCGTCGGACTGAAAAGAAAAGAAATAAAACTGAATGAAGTTGTCATTTTTCCCGGAGAGAATCCGGCCCATCGCATCATCAAACTCGCTATTGCCAACAAGGATAAGAACAATCCTGAAAAGCTGGGTTCATTTTCATACACCTCCTACAATAAAATGGTCTTCACTGCCAACCTTGATTCATTGAAAAAGGACAGTCTGAAAAAGGATTCTACTTATAAAAAAACAAAGGATTTTTTCGAGAAACAATATTTGTTTTTGATGGAAAGTGTGTATGAACGCAAATTCATGTATCCCGATAAGAACAGCGAAAAGCTTATTGCTTCCAAGATCTCAGGTTTTAAAGATCCCCTGTTTGCAATGCTTGTCACGCAAATGCAATCGTTTTCATTCTACAATGAACTTATTCACATTGGTGATAAAAACTATATCACACCTATAAGTAAAGGAAGTATTGAGAAATATTTTTACCTGATCGAAGATACGCTCTACCAGGGAAAGGACAGTATTTTTGTCATCTCCTACAAGCCGCATAAAAACAGAAATTTCGACGGACTGAAGGGATTGCTTTACATCAATACGAACGGATATGCAGTGCAGAATGTGAAAGCCGAACCTGCCAATCCTGAAGAAGGCGGACTTGAAATAAAGATTCAACAAAAGTACGAGCTTATTGATAACAAACAGTGGTTTCCGGTGCAGCTCAACTCCGATTTCATGTTCAAAAACATTTCGGTCAATAAGGTGAATCTTATTGGTGAAGGTAAGAGTTATCTGCAGAACATCGTACTGAATCCTGTGTTGAAGAAAAGTGATTTTTCAAACATAGAAGTGGAAGCCAATGATGCCAGTGTGACACCACAGGACAATGTGTGGAAAACTTACAGGATTGACAGTTTATCTGAAAAGGATAAACGCACCTATCACATCATTGACAGCATTGGCAAGGCAGCCAACCTTGACAGAACCATGAAGACTTTCGAAACCCTGATGGCGGGAAATATCCCTTACAAATTTATCAACTTTGACCTTGACAGAATTATCAATTTTAATGATTACGAAGGTTTCCGTCTGGGCCTGGGAATTCATACCAATTACAAGCTAAGCAAACGCCTGGTGGCAGGAGGTTATTTTGCCTATGGCTTTAAGGACAAAGCTTACAAATACGGCGGAGATATTGCTTACAACATTTCTTTTGCCCATGACATTAGCGTTGGAGTAGATTATTTCAATGATGTCACTGAAGCGGGTGGAATAAATTTCTATGAAAATGTCAATTTCCTGAGCGATTCGCAGTACAGGGATTTTATGATCATCAGGATGGATAAGACTGAAAAGAAACAAGCATTCTTAAAGTTTTCTGCGTTCAAATATCTGAAAGTTGATGTCACCTTTAGCCAGATAAATAAAGCCGTTACCAACGATTATGGTTATGGAATGAGCAATGGCAATGTCACTGTGTTGTACAATAATTTTAACTTCACGGAGCTTGGTCTTGGTCTTTGCTACAGCTATAAAGAGAAATTTATTAAAACCGCCAACACCAAGATGTCAATGGGGACTAACTATCCCATAATGTATTTCAATTACATCAGGGGTTTCAATAACCTGTTCAATGGAGAATTCAATTACAACAGGTACGAATTCAAGATCAAAAAATCATTTTTCATCAAGAGCCTGGGCACGCCATCATTCCAGTTTCAGGCCGGTTACATTGACGGTGACCTGCCTTATTGCAATTTGTTCAATGGTATTGGAAGCTATCGTCAGTTTACCATCGAAGCGCCAAATAGTTTTTCAACCATGAGGATGAACGAATTTCTTTCAAACCGTTATGCAGCCTTGTTTTTCACGCACAGTTTCGGAAAATTGCTTTTGCGCATGAAGAAGTTTGCTCCCGAATTTGCCATTGCCACCAATGTTTGCATAGGAGATCTGAACAATGCTGACAAGCATTTTAATGTGGATATTCAAACGCTGCGCAAAGGTTTTATTGAATCGGGACTGCAGATAAACAACCTTCTCAGCACCGGATTATATGGCATAGGGGTTGGCGCTTATTATCGCTACGGTTATTACGCTATGCCTACTTTTAAGGAGAATATTGCGTACAAGTTTACGCTGAGATTTTATTTGTAAAACTTGCGTTCCAAAAGATAGAACACTGATCCCGCACGTGCGCATTGGCGTCAAGCTATCGGTAGGAAATTCCGCAAAATAGTCACGGAGTGACGGCATGTTGGTAGTAATAATATGCAGAGGAAAACAAAAGTCACGGAGTGACGACATTATAGGTGTATGAACATAATAAAGGAAATAAAAGTGCCGTAGGTACGGCATTATTATAACAATATAACTTCAAAAAATATTTTCATTTTTTATACTATCGTCACTCCGTGACTTACATTATAGCTTGTCAATTATACTACCAAACTGCCGTCACTCCGTGACTATTGCCCCGAATTATCTATTCTTTGCTTGACGTGTATGCGCACGTGCGGGACTGATGGTTAAGATCTATTAAGATCAATAACCAGTCCAGATCATTTCGTATGTACGGAATCTTAAAAAATCAGTGTTCTGTTTTTTTTGTAATTTTGTAATCTAAATTAATATCAAAGAATCATGGAAAGTGTAGTAGTAAATATTGATTCAAAAAAAGAATTGAGATTTTTTCTTGATCTTGTGAAAAAAATGGGATATAAATCACGTTTACTTTCACAGGATGATAAGGAGGACAGCGCTCTTCTTGCCTTAATGAATGAAAGAGAAAATGAAGAAACATTGCCTATTGAAACCACATTAAAGATTTTAAAGAAAATTGAGCGAAAAGTGAGTTGTTACATCCCCCAGTCTTTATAATCTTTGAAATTTTTGATCACCTGTTCAAATTTGCCAAGATATTCCTGAATTTCTGCCAAAGCAGCGGTATGAGGTGTGTATGGCAGGTTGAACATTTGGGTTTGATCCTTTTCTATTTGATCGCATTTTGCAATTAATGTTGAAGTCAGATAATCTCTAAAAATGCCCAATATGTTTGGGAATAAAGCTTTATCTCCAAGCAGGTATTTTTCCATGATCTTTTGATATTCAGTTTTCCTTTCTGTCATCAGTTGATGCATCTTCGCAATTTGTGCAGGAGTCCCCGATCCAATCATGGAATTAATGACGGTGTCAAGTGGGTAAATGTTCGTTTCAAATTCTTTCTCATATTGATCCTGGTATGTAATGAATTCGTAATTCAGCTTGTGCATTGTTTTTGCCACACCTTCCTTAGTTGTATCAATCAATGCGGTTGCTGCCTGCGTCATTGCCATTATTTGTGCAGGAGTCATACTTTGATAATACTTTGCAATTGCAGCCTTATCCATTTTCGATTGGGCTGTTTTTTGCGCATTTTTATAAGCATCTATAGCAGCCTTTAGCTCCAGATCAACCGGTGCAAGCGAATCCAGCTTTTGCTGATAAACTTTGGGAGTGGTTGGATATACAGGCAGCTTGTCAATGAAGTATGCAGGTTGTTTTAACTCCTGGGCAAACAGGCAGGTTGCAAAGATCATCAGGGAGACGGAAAGAGTGAGTTTTTTCATTTTACGATTTTTACAAAAGTACATTATTGAGTTTACTCCGAATAGTAATAAATGCGAAAATTACCACAAAAACACAAAGACACTTCACCCCGTGGGATAGCTCTGTTTTAAAGATACTCATTAAATTTGAAAGATATCCAACGGGGTAAAAAAACACAAAATGCATGTTTTTAATAAAATACAATTTCGTGAAATTTGGTGTTTTCGTGTTTTTGTGGTAAAAAGAACTTATCGGAGTGGGATCATTATTGAAAAGTATCAAAAAGCTAATTAAAGTTAATCTTTCCGTTAAACTGAAAATGGCATTCTGAGTAGGCAATGTACTGATTCTTTTGTTTGCAATAAACCCAAAGTTTCTATTCATTTTATTAATGACAAAATCAATAAAATTAAGTTGAAAGTAAATTTAATTGAAAATTATTTGCACATTATTAAAAAGATTTTAATTTTGCAGAAAAAATAAAATCATGTCAAAATCATTCCCATTAAATTGTCCGAGTTGCAGCGCAAAGTTAAAAGTGAAAAGTCTTACCTGCAGCCAATGTGGAACAAGTGTTGATGGCTTGTTCGATCTTCCACCACTAGCCAGTCTTTCGGCCGACGACCAGATGTTTATACTGCACTTCGTAAAGTTCAGCGGCAGCAATAAGGATATGGCAAAACACCTTAATCTGAGCTATCCGACTGTAAGGAATATGCTTGATGATATCATTGAACGTATCAGTATCATTGAAAACACTTACAATAAAACAAAAGAAAAATGAAAACAAATATCTTCAACCCTTACAACCGCATTGCCGGAACAAAAGCTTTCATAGCAGGTTTCACAGGCATAATCCTCAGTGGCTTGCTTTGTTTTTTCAGCCACACTCATTTTGATGGTGTCATTGATGTACATTTCAATGATGCCGGCAGCATCTTTTTATTTCTGCTGGAAGGTTTGATAGCGCTTGGCAGTATAGTACTCATATTTAGTCTTGCCGCACTGATCCTTGTAGGCACAAGATTTCGATTTATTGATATGCTGGGTACAATGTCGCTGGCAAGGCTGCCGATGATCATTGTCCCGTTCTTTGCATTAATCCTTCCACCAGAAAAGGTAACTGATTATTTTCTTTACACTTTTCTGCACCAGGGTGCTCCGGTAACTATTGGCAATTGGGATATTGCAAGTTTTATCATCATGATCTTCATCATGCTTTTTGTACTGGCATGGACAATAACCCTTATGTGGAGTGCTTTCAGAATTTGCACAAATACCAAAGGAGCCAAAACAGTGGTTGCTTTTATTGCCGGGTTGATGATAGCAGAGGCTTTATCAAAAGTTCTCTTTATAACAATTTTAATGCCCGGTTATTTCTCTGAAATTTTTAAGTAAAATTGGTTGACTGAGGAGAAATATTGGTTCATAAAAGACACTCAATTCAAGCGTAACATTGAATTTTGAATACCGCCGTTCCGGATTTGCATCGCATCGGAACGGTATTTGCAATCCGTCTGGGTACTTTGTGCAAATCTCCCACGACAGAATATTTTTGAAAGTATCAAAAAGCGAATTAAAGTTAAACTTTGATAGAAAATAAAATGATAGGCAATAAATTCAAAACTTATTTGTGGGTGGTATAATTTTTTCAGAATCATCTTATAACTTCTAAACTCCCATGCTTCTCCTGTACTTTTCCATCCTCAAATGTTACAGAAATGATGTAATAATAAACCCCCGCCGAAACATACATAACATCGTGCTTTCCATCCCAGCCGCCATTAACATCATCCCATTTAAAAAGCTCTTGTCCGCCGCCGGGACTTATTTGTAATCCGTCCTGTTTTATTATGAGGATTTTTAATCCGATAAAAAAAGATTGTACTTGTTTTCCTTATTGCAATTCATATTAATATCAACTTGTCGCATGGCACATCCTCTTTGGCGTTAAGGACGGGAAGGAACATTACAATGTTTGTCTTTTACAGGCACAATATTCAAAAATAACTGCCCCATTTTGCAATTCTATCGCAAAGGGATTGTCGTTTGATGCTTGTAACTTGATGATATTTAAATGGGGGAAGAAGATAGTAACATAAATTCAGAAGGTATGCTCATGATTTCGGAAGGTATGCACATAGGCAAGGAAGATATGCTAATACCTTCAAAAGGTATTAAGCAACCTTCGGAAGGTAAGCGCGTACGCAAAAAGTTAGGCGCATACGTTCAAAAGGTATTAAGCAACCTTCGGAAGATATGCGCATACGCAAGGAAGATATGCTAATACCTTCAAAAGGTATTAGGCAATCTTCGGAAGGTAT
>CAISZK010000280.1 GCA_903889915.1 uncultured Bacteroidota bacterium | reverse complement strand
TGTTTTAAATTTGCATAATCTTTTCACTTTTATCTTTTTAAAATAAATGCAAAAACTTAAATTCTTACCTCCTTATAATAAATCCGGCAAAACTACTTTCCCAGAAAGCATTAAGAAAAGTGGTGTTTACCTGATTAAAGAAAACAACAGAATTGTTTACATCGGCTGCAGTCGGAAAAACCTTTATAAAACGGTTTACCGACATTTCGAAAATTGGAACCACCCAGACCAGGATGTTATCTCTTTTAATGTAAACGGAAAGAAAAAATATACCTTCAGTGCAATCTACTGCTCTGTGCTACAAGCCCAGACTCTGGAAAAAGTATTAATCAACAAACTCAAACCCCGGGATAACAGACACACCCATTCCGACCTTTTTATTGATGAATACGGCAGGAAAATATATAAACTATATAAACAAACACCAATAACCTAGTATTTATGCCCTATACCCTTATACCCCTATACCTAATAACTAATGACTCAATGACTATTAATGATCCAATGACTATTAATGATCCAATGACTATTAATGACCCAATGACTATTAATGACCCAATGACTATTAATGACCCAATGACTATTAATGACCAAATGATTATTAATGACCCAATGACTATTAATGACCTAATGACTATTAATGACCTAATGACTATTAATGACCTAATGACTATTAATGACCCAATGACAAGTATTTACAAATGACAAACTACAGTAATTTCCAGATACCCTATAAATACAAAGGCTTTAAAACCTATGTGTCTTATAAAATAAAGACATTCCGGGTTTTTGAAGATGAAAAGGTTATTGAGTATCACCCTGATTTCATCAATAATTTAAACGGGTACCAGAGATTTTTCATTCTCACCTGGTGTATCAAATTTCATAAAATGCGCAGTTATGAACGTGCCACCCAGGCAACGATGGCTGTTTATAAACAAAACGGTTTGCCTGAAGCTGATTGTATAGACCTGCTCAACCGGATAAACGAAAATAAACAGATTTCAAAATTCATCTTATACAATATATTAATGTTCGAATCAAAAAACGAAATCAAATCCTTTTTCTACGCTTTAATAAAAAAAATCAAATCAATTTTTATTCATAAACAATTAATCATTAAACAAAATGGAAACTAAAGCTTATTTCACAAGTACTTCTTTATCAATTAACGTTGATAAAAATGAACTCGAATTAATAAATGAAAACTTTGAAGATGTTACTAATGATAATGAAAAAATGACTTTCAAAAAGTATTTTTTCAAACTTCATAGTAAGGCCCTGAGTGTTGTAAAACCAAGTTTAAGCAGAAAAGAGGACACAGATAAAATTCTGCGCCTTGAATCTGAATTAGATAAAATAAACGAAAATTATCAGGGTTTACTTTCGGATCTTGAATTAAAAGATGAAAATCTTTTTAAAAGAGATGCTGAAATTGAAGCTCTGAATAACAAAATCAGCTTACTTTCAGACAAGGGGCCAGAAAAGGTCCTTAATGATGAAATAATAGGCTTAAAAGAAGAAATAAGGGTACTTTCAGACAAGCAACCTGAGAAGGTTCTAAAAAATGAAATCGCAACCTTAAAAGATGAAATTCGGGTGCTTTCCGGTAAGGAACCTGTAAAAGTAATTGAAAAGGTAAATGTAGAAATTCCTGTTCGCTTGTCAGAAAACCAGACACTGGTTAACCTTTCTCCGGTAGAAGCTGACATAATGAATCTGGTTGTTAAGAACGAAACTGTAAGAACCAAGAGAACCATCACGCCGGAAATTTTATTCAAAGATATTTTCAATCGCTACATTCTTAATGGCGCTTGCGACTTCTTTCCTATACCATCTAAACAAGCGTTAAGAGAAATTGCAGATAAACATAATATCACCCCAAAAGATTAACCATGGCTGGTTTGACAGACAAAATAAAAGAGCGGGCTCTTAAATCTTTTTTGCCTATGGCTATTGATTATCTGGAGCCTGTTCTTGGAAATCTTAAAGAAGCAAAAGAAAATTTTGAGTATCTGGAAGGGGAGGAGGATGTTATTCTTATTTTCTTTTTTCAGAATGATGAAGTCTATGGTTCTGTCTGTACTATCAGCAATGACAATACAATTAAACGCCAGATAATGGTGGAACCTGTGCGGGAGTTCTTAATGAAATTTCTTAAAAAATAATTTAATAAAATACATCCGGTGGCTGAGCCTGTCGAAGCCAGGGGGGTAAGGAGTCAAACATATGTTACAAACCAAATTAGAAGAGCAAGTCCAGGATAATTTCTCCAACTACGATAACATTGAAACCATGTTATCTGAAATGAAAACTGACAGAGAAGATGTTAACGAAGGCAAGCCCCCTGCTGTCTTTGAGCCGGTTGATGAGTCTTCGGAACTTGAAACTACCCGAAGCCCAGAAGCACAGGTCACTGACGTTATTGATGTGCATCCTCACAAAATTCCTGCACTTATTGCAAAAGGTGAATCCATATTCATTGCACGTATGCATGACCGGGTACAGGCATTTATCTGTTCTGTAATTGCTATGGAGGATAATCCGGATCAGTTTAAAGCAGATTCAGAAGAACTTCAGGAAATTGCCGATTATATATATGCTTGGCGTAAAGATTCTATCAAACCCCTGCCTGACTGGATTATGATATTAATTGCAATTGTCCTCATATATGGTCCTAAGTACAAATTTGCAATGAGCATTCGCAAAGAAAAGAAACTTCTGATTGTACAACAAAATGAAATTCAATCTCTTCAACAGCAAAATGAAAGCCTGTTGGAATTAATCAGAAAATTCGAAGCTGATAAAAACAATAGCCCTGATGATGGAAAAAAGGAAGACTAAGCTTATCATTGTATTGGGCACCAATGGCACAGGCAAAACGACTATCCTCGAAAAGTTTGTCAAAGCTGAAAAACATAAGACTTTGGTCGTTACACCTGACGACAAAGACTGGTTGCACCTGCCTCACATTTTCGATATTAATGCTGAAAACTTTACTTACAAGAGCATAAAGCGTAGGATATGGCAGGACAGTAACGATCTGGCACAGAT
Source organism: uncultured Bacteroidota bacterium (assembly GCA_903889915.1). Taxonomy (GTDB): domain Bacteria; phylum Bacteroidota; class Bacteroidia; order Bacteroidales; family CG2-30-32-10; genus CAISZK01. Next base: position 6,733 of record CAISZK010000280.1, on the reverse strand, counting down.
TTCCGGCAAGTTCTCAAACGGCTTATTGGTGTTCGATGACTGCCGCTCTTATTTCAGCTCTGCCCATCTTGATGCTGAGCTTCATTCTCTATTGATCCGGAGAAGACAAAAACAAGTTGATATTATTGTAGCAGCTCATGGCTTTTCTGAAGTGCCACCCAAGTTTTACACTTTCGCCACCGAAATAGTCCTATTCAAAACCCTGGATAATGTAGCATCCAGAAAATATGTAGTGCAAGACTTTGAAAAGATGAAACATTCTCAGGACTTTGTAAACATGCGGGCAGTGGCTGATCCTCATTATTATACAATAATAAAATTGTAAGTCTATGCAATTCCAGAAAAAAGCCATGTACAAATATGAAGTCGCTGCCCTGCTAGGGGTAAGCATGACTACCTTTTCAAGGCTCATCAATGAACGATACTACGCAAAGCTTCAGGCTCTCGAATATAGGAAAACACAAAAGATGTTAACTCCTGCCCAGATACTTATGTTGAATGGAATAATGGATTTTTTGGAGTAAAACATTATTTTATTAGATAAACTAAATAATATTCTTATTTTTGAAAATAAATAAAGTATGACATTTTTCATGCTGATACAGATACGTTTTTCGAACAGTTATGACAATATCATAGTTATAAAGATGTTAGCTGACAACCGTGCAGACAGCGACATTTTGAATCATTGGGGCTGATGACAAAATATAACGACAATATTTTTAACTAAAATACAAGCCAAATGGAACAACATATTTTAAACTTACAGACAGATTTCATTTCTCTCCAAAATCAATATAACCAACTCTACGCAAGAGGAAAGGATATGCAAAAAAAACTGCTTTCTATTCTTCAATCTCCTCCATACAACCCTGTAATTAAAATTTTCGATTTAATTGGAGTGGAAAATTATTGTTATCTTGGTTTTATAATGTTCGGAGAAGTATTTGATATTTATGTTGAATGTGCTTTTAATGAAAGTGGAAGATTGACAGACGGTTTCTTAAAAACTTATTTAAATGGTAGAAGCAAGCAAGTTATTTTTTCAGTTCCTTTTGACAGAATTGGAAACATTGATAGTCATTACAATATTGACGACTTTGCAGTTCCTTATTTAATGAATGTAGTTACCTCTTACAAAAAACATATTGCAGAACTTCATTTAAAAACGAATCACACAATTCTTTTAAAACAACTTAATCCTTGATACATTGCGACAAGGCGGACAACTTCATTCCCAACTTTTTGGGAAAGTTTTTTCATTTGGACAGTTTATCCAACAAAACAGCACAATGAAAAAAAAATAAATCCAACATCTCACAACGACAGACAAAAAAGTAGTGCGAACCGCTAACCGAGTAGCATCCTTTCAACAAAAAGAAATCTATCTTTTATAACTTTTTTTGTATGTTTCAATCAGAAATGTAATTCCTAATCCGTCGCTGTAAATGGAAATCTCAAAAGATGTTAACATCGGCTCAAATACTTAAGTTAAATGGAATAATGTATTTTTTGGAGTAACACAATATTTTATTAGATAAACTAAATAATATTCTTATTTTTGAAAATGTATAAAGTATGACGTTTTTCATACTGATGCTGATGCGTTTCCGGGTTGGTATGATATTCTCAAATCTATAAAGATATCTGCAACTCTATGAACAACACTGTAATTTTGGATGATAGCACCTTTGAAATAATGGACACTGAAGTATGACAAAAGCAGAAACTATAACAGCACAAAAGGCAGAGAGAGGATTCCTTCTAAAAGCAATTCTTGAATCCAAAGCATCAAGAAAAATAATTGTTGCTGGAGCAGGCACAGGTAAGACATATACTTTCAGCGAAGTTCTTAAGCTCAATCCTAAGGGAACAAACATTGCTATGACTTTTATCCGCTTGTTACGCAACGACATGGACGATTCATTAGGTGGAATTTCAGAGGTGAGAACATTTCATGAGTTCTGCAAAAAAATTCTGCATGAATGCAGAGGTGGATTTATTCTTTATCCCAAACTTACAGACATTGTAAGAGAAGATTCACTACATCTTAATGTGTTGTGCGAAAATATTGACGATAAATTTCAAACGCTTGATGAAAGTGGTAATGAAATAAGTTTCTATCTGAAGCGAGGAGATTATTACAACACAGTAGCGTTCAACGATTCAGTTTACAGAATGTTGCGTGAACTACAAAGTGACCCTGATATTCTTTCAAATTTTGACCAGATATTGATTGATGAATTTCAGGACTTCAATCCACTTGAAGTCGCATTCATTGATGAGTTGGAAAAGAAAGGAAACATTTTAATTGTTGGCGATGATGACCAAGCAGTTTATGATTCAAGATTTTCCACACCGCATCATTTAAGAAAAAAATTTCAGTCAGGACATTACGAGACTTTTGAATTACCGTTTTGCAGTCGTTGCACAGAAGTTATAGTGAATGCGACAAATGCAATTCTTAAATCTGTACAAGAAGCGGGAGGTTTGAAAGACAGAATTACAAAACGCTATGAATGTTTCATTGAATTGAAAGATGCAGAAAATACAAAATATCCTCACATCACTACAGCACATATCACGACAATGAGCTCAGTTGAGAAATTTATCCGAAAGAAAATATCAGAGATTTCAGCATCAGAAATTGCAGAATCGTGGGAGAATGGGAAAGTATATCCAACTGTCCTAATTGTTGGAGCTAGACAATATTTGAATCCGATTTTTAAAAATCTGAAAGCTCATTTTGCAAACATCAAATTCAAGCAATCAGAAAAAAATGAAACAACAATTTGTGATGGATATGATTACCTTTCTCATAACATCAAATCAAATTTAGGTTGGAGAATTGTCATTGACTTTCTACTGGTGAATGATGAAATCAAAATCATCATTGAAAATACTGTTACGGGTAAACCTATGATTGAATTACTGCCAAAAGAATTTGTAGAGCAACAAACGAAAATCGTTTCAATCATTGCAAAGTTCAACAAGGATGGGGAGGATAATGTTTTACTTTTAGCAGAATTAGAGAAATTGGTTGACAAGAAAACATTTGCAGAAATAAAATCAAAATTTTTACCCAAAGAAGTAGAAGAAATAATTCCTGACAAAACTCAGCCGTCTATTCTTCTAACTTCATATCAGGGCTGCAAAGGAATGTCAGCAGGTTTTGTTTTCATTGTTGGTGCTAACAACGGAATTATGCCAAAAGATGTAAGTAATATTCCTGATGTTGAAATTTGTCAGTTCATTGTAGCACTCACAAGAACAAGAAAAAAATGTTACATACTTTCAGAGGACTATATGTATGGCCCCAGAGATAGTAAAGGAAAAAGAATTCAAAAAAAACAAAGGAGTATTTTTATTGACTTGATTCCAAATGGTTGTCTTGATAATTTAGGAAATATAAACGCAAAATACATTGACGAAAATTAGAGCAGCCGACTGCTGCAAATAATTAACTTTGACAAATTAAACTATAACGACTATGAACAACATCCAAACAGAAATTCTCAACGACATCAGGTCGGCAAAACAATCTATCAAGGTTGCAGTATCTTGGTTAACAGACACACAAATTATTGACGAATTATTTTTGCAAGCAACGCAAGGCAAGAAAGTTCAAGTTATTGTTTCTGGTGACGAATGGAATATCATAGAATTTGAACGTTTTGACAAACTGCAAAACAAAGGAGCAATAGTAAATAAAAAGGGTGCGAAAGAGTTCAATCAAATTGGTTTCATGCACACAAAGTTTATGGTAGTTGATGACCAAATTGCAAGAGAGGGGTCATATAATTTCACTAAGAATGCACAATATCAAGACAATCATTTCAACCGAACAACTAACGCAGAAATTCTCTTAAAACAATTTGAAGAAATTCTTTCAAAGAGTGTGAATTTTTTTGATGATATTGAAAATCCAGAAGAGATTAGAGACAATCTTTCAATGCTTGAAAATGAAGGTGCAATCCCCGAAGAAAAATTACATCGACTTGCAGAACTAAAACTACAAAAGTCAGAAGAAAAAGTTGTACTTCAACAGAAGCAAATTCAAGAAGCCGAAGAAGCAAAAAGAAAAGCAGAAGAACAATCTAAGAAAGACAAAGAAGCAAAAGAAAAAATTGAAGCCGAGCAAAAAATGAAAGAGCAAGAAGCAACTTATAAACCTAAAGAAACCAAAACACCAGTTTCACAAGTTCCACCAACTTCATACGGCAAATGAATGAAAATGAAATTGCATTTTTCAATGATTATTTTGGAAAAGCAAAAGATGTTAAGATTCCAAAGCAGTTCCAGTTTAATTCTGAAACTAAAAAATATGAAGGTGAAATAAAACTCCCTTCGAAAAAAGGTGAGGTTTCTTTTCTTGTACAAATTCCAGAAACTTATCCGTTGAATGATTTAAAGTTCATCACTAAGGACTTTGAAGGATACCCTCATCAAAATTTTGATGGTTCACTTTGTTTGAATACAGCTTTTGTAAATCACACTTACACAAGATTGGATTTAGAGATTGATAAACTTCGCAACTACATTTCAAAATATTACGAAATGGATAAGGAAGATGAATACTATGAATACTCCGCCTTTGATCCTAAAGGTTTGGTAACACTAATTTTTGAAGAAAAGGAATTTGATGCTTTCCGCTTCAAAATTCCTTTCGGTGAATTCAAGTATTCGGTTTTGAATCAAAAGGGAATTAAAATCGAACAACTAACTGCAATTGCTCAAAACATCGGCAACAGGGATAGTTCATGGTCTGACTTCTTTAAGAAAAGGCAAAATTATTTTGGTGTATGGGTATTTCTTGAACAAGAACCCGTCTACAACAAAAAATTACGATTTACAAATTGGAAAGATTTGGGAATGCAATTGCCAGAAAACTTCTCTGACTATTTTAGAGAATTTTGCAAAAAGTCATCGAGTGCTAGGTTAGTTCCAAATGGAATGGAAGAAAATATTTTGATTGCTGTTGGTTACAAAATACCAAACGGAAAGTCATATGAAGTTCATTGGGATTTAGCATTATTACCCAAAAATGATTTTCCAAGAAAATCTAATCAGTCAAGTCATTTTATTAAAAACTATGACAAGCCTATTTTATGGGACAAGACATTCAACGCTTCTTACGAAAGATTTTTCGGTCGTGGAAGTATTGATAAAAAAATTGCTAATTCAAAAATTCTAATTATAGGAAATGGAGCAATAGGAAGTTCATTAGCTGAATTACTTACAAGAAGTGGTGCAACTAAAATTGACTTGGCAGATGTTGAAGAAGTTGAACCTGGAAACATTTGCAGAAGTGTTTATGACTTTGTCGAAATATCTTTTAGTAAATCAGAAAGATTGCAAGAAAAATTGCAGTTAATTTCTCCATTCATTGAAGTTGATATTTTTCCCAATCTGAAAGCATCCTCACTTAAAACTTCTGTCGGAAAAGAAATTTACGAGATGTTAAATAGGTATGAAATTATTTTTGACTGTACAGCTAACAACGAAATAATTCAAATGCTTACCGACTTTCAATTGCCAAATACTGTTTTTTATCTTTCAATTTCAGACAAGGCAAAAGAAATGATTTGTGTTTGTAACTCTGATAACAGCAACATTATTGAAAGACGAAATCAAATGCTTTACTCTTTCGGTAATTATCAAGAAGCCGAATTCAGAGAAGGAACTGGTTGTTGGCATCCAACTTTTGAGGCATCATTTTTTGACATCAATCAATTACTAAATTATACCGTAAGAAAAATAAATTCTTATTATAAAAACGGTTTAAAACCAAAATCTTTTCATTCATATATTACGGAGGAAATAATCGCAAGTTCAGAAGATATAAAATTTATTCAACATGAACTTAATCTTAAACTGTATATTGAAAGTGCTTGTTTGCAGGAGATAGAAGAATATTCACGACTTCATTTTCCAAATGAATTTGGTGGTATTTTAATAGGAAGTTACTTGAATGATTATAAAGAGTTAATAATTTCAGGTATTATTTGCCCTGACAAATTCATTAATAGCCCAATGAATTTTGAACCCGACTATAAGGTCTTGAATATAAAATTGAAGGAACTTTACAAAGAATTTGAAGGAAAGATTGAATATATTGGTGATTGGCATAGCCATCCTAACAATACAAATCATTTCAGCTCGTCTGACTTTAAATCAATTCAAGATGTTGCAAAATCAAAAAACGTAAATACACATAATCCAATTTTGCTTATTGTAGCTTACGGTGAAGATTATTTTGAACCTGGATTTTATGTTTATCATAACGACAAACTACATAAATACAAACGACAATAAATAATAGAAATTTTAAAAATTTTGATTAATCATCATTAATCACAAACCATCCCACCTTATTCCTCTTTATCACCCCTCATCCCTCCTCATCACCCACCCGTGATAACACCCCTTCGTATTTTTGGGCTTTCAAATTAAAATTAATTTAAAACCCAAAAATTCAATCCTATGAAATCTATTAAAACCGCTAACATCATGCTTATTGCGCTCCTGGTTATAGGCGCTGCAATTTTAGCATTTTCCCTGTTTGGTAAAGAAACAGTCGCTAATGTTCCCATGACTAAATCATTGTTCGGTATCAAGTTATCCGGTACAAAAAAACAAAAAGTTGACACCAATGGCAAACTGGTTTTTCTGGCTGATGGTGTAACTCCTGTTTACGAATAATACATTCACTTTTAAAAAAGAAATTAAAAAC